>DTWD01000503.1 GCA_012963185.1 Acidobacteriota bacterium | reverse complement strand
TGCGTGGCGTGAGGTATCGAATGGGCCTGAGTTTGATCGAGTGCTTGATATGGTGCGCGCTGTTAAAAGGATGGGACTTGAAACATGCGTGACATTGGGGATGCTCGAAGCAGGTCATGCGGAACAACTTTCCGCTGCTGGTCTCGATTATTACAACCATAATTTGGACAGCGGGCGTGAGTTTTATCGTTCCATTATTACTACACGTTCCTATGATGACCGGTTAAAGACGCTTGGTCATGTTCGAGATGCTGGCATCAAGGTGTGTTGCGGTGGCATTCTTGGGATGGGTGAGAGCGATGACGACCGGATTGACCTTCTGCTTGAGTTAGCGCGCCAAGACCCATATCCAGAGAGTGTGCCAATCAATGCGTTGGTCACTGTCGAAGGCACACCGCTAGCCAACGAATCGTCTTTGGACTGGGACGTAGTGGTACGCATGATCGCGACTGCTCGCATTTTGATGCCAACTGCGAAGGTGCGGTTAAGTGCAGGGCGAATGGAAATGGGAGAAGTAACCCAAGCGTTGTGCTTTCTAGCCGGCGCAAATTCAATTTTTCTTGGTGACCAACTACTCACTACGCCGAACCCTGAACCGGGGGAAGATTTTGATTTACTGCAGCGGCTTGGATTACGTGGTGTGGCCGCGGCGGTTGGCAAACCGGTCCAATAGGTCTTGTCTCTCGCTTCCGAGAAGCATGTTCCAGTCGATCGCGTTGTTAATGATTTCGGTTTGATCGTGGTCAGGTACTGGAGACCATGAAATAGCTCCTAGACACGGGATGTCAGTGTGCCGACTGAGTAGTTCCGCATTGGTTTCACTCGCTAAATCTGCTTCTGGCGATACCTGATTGAGTACATAACCGCGAACTTCAAGGTTGTGACTGGCTGCCGTTTCGAGGGTCAGGAGTGTGTGGTTTACAGCGCCGAGCTTAGAGTCGATAACTAGAAGAAGAGGCGCTTGAAGATCGCTAGCGAGGTCGGCCATTGTGTACGAGTGTGAGATCGGAACCATCAGTCCCCCTGCCCCTTCGACAAGTGTGATGTCGCACTGGCTTGATATTGTCTGGTAGGCGCTCACGATTACCTGACTGTCAATTTTCTGACCTTCGAGGTGAGCCGCGACTTCTGGCGCTAAGGGGGCTTCAAATTGATACGGACAGATGCAGGCTAGGTCGAAGTCGTTACCCGCAGCAGTGGCGAGAGTTAGTGCATCGGCCGGATGTCTTTTCTCGGGTGGTCCACAACCTGTTTCGACCGGCTTCATAACTCCGACACGCATCCCTCTCTGTCTCAACGCACTGGCGAGTCCTTTGGTAAAGAAGGTTTTGCCGACCCCTGTATCGGTTCCTGTGATAAAGAATCCGCTCATGTGCGGTCTCCACTTGTGACGGCGACGATAGCATCTCGAACTACTGACATTAAACGGTCGATCTCGCTGTGATGAATACTTAAGGGGGGCATCAGTACCACCACATCACCGAGAGGCCGAATAATTACACCCCGGTGCCTGGCTTCAAGGCAGACCTGTGCACCCATTCGTTCGGATGTTTCGTACGGAGTGCGTGTTTCGGTGTCGGCCGCTAGTTCGATCCCGATCATTACACCGCACTGGCGCACATCAGCGACGTGTGGCAACGGACGAATGTGGTGGTCAAGTTGTTGCGTTAAATTGGCGATTTTTGGCCCGAGCTTTTCTAACGTCTGGTCTGAAATAAATAAATCGAGGCTCGCGAGTGCTGCGGCGCAGGCTACTGGGTTTCCAGTATACGTATGGCCATGAAAGAAGGTTTTTCCTTCTTGCGGTGAACCGAGAAAGGCTGCGTGTATTTCATCAGTCGCCACGGTGGCGGCCAAGGGTAAGTACCCGCCTGTAATACCTTTTGCGAGGCATAGCAGGTCTGGGGTGATGTCAGCCTGTTCACACGCAAACATACTGCCGGTACGACCGAATCCGGTTGCGACTTCGTCTGCGATGAGCAACACGTTAGTTTTCTTTGTGATGTCACGGAGTGCTCGCAGATAGGCTGGCTGATGGGGCCACATCCCGGCAGCTCCTTGCATAAGCGGCTCCACAATGATGGCGGCCAACGTGTCGGCTTGTTCCGAGATATTGAGAGTCGCCTCGGCGATCGCTTGTTCGAGAGCTTCCGTCTGAGATAGGTGGTTTTGCCAGCGCAGAAGATGTGGTGGTGTCAGGCGGAGGGCGTCCGGCAATACCGACCGGTAAAACCTATGAAACGTGTCAGCGTAGCCTACGCCAACGGCGCCGAGTGTATCTCCATGATACGCATCGACGAGTGACCCAAACCGTGTCTTTGACGGCTGTCCAGAGAGTTGCCAAAATTGCAGTGCCATTTTGAGAGCTGCTTCAACCGCTGTCGCCCCAGCGTCTGAATAGAACACCCTCGTCAATCCTGCCGGAACTAAGCTACTGAGTCGCTCTGCGAGAAGAACGGCTGGAACATTGGTGAGTCCGAGCAAAGTGGTATGCGCGACTCGCTGCAGTTGGTCAGTAATAGCGGCATTCAATTCTGGTCGGTTGTGGCCATGTACGTTACACCACAGCGAAGACACCCCATCGAGATAGTGTGTTCCATTGTCGTCGATCAGTTCATGGCCAGTGGCTGCGACGATCACGACCGGGTCGTCTTCGAACCACAGTTGCATCGGCGTAAATGGATGCCAAAGATGCGCATGGTCCAGTCGCTTGATGGTCTCGTGTGTAACTTTGTGTTTTGTATTGTCTGACGCCATTGATTTGTTGTTAGAGGTAGTCGGTATCACGACCCGCTGCAATAAACGCATCGACTGCTTGTTCTAAATCGTTCTCCGTGTGCGTTGCCATCGGTGTGACACGGAGGCGCGCCGTTCCAGTAGGCACCGTCGGTGGTCTGATGGCGGAGACGAGTACGCCATGTGTGAACAAGGCGTTACTCAGTGCGACGGTTTGTGCCGCGTCACCGACCATGACGGGAAGGATGGGCGAGTTGCCAGGGTTGATGTGATATCCGGCCGCGGCGAGTGCTTTTCTCAGAAATCGTGCGTGTTGCCAGAGTTGCTCGCGGCGTTCTGGTTCTTGAATAATTACTTGAATCGCTGCAGTAGCTGACGCTGCAACAGACGGAGGCAACGCTGTCGTGTAAATGAACGTTCGCGCCTCATTGATGAGTGTGTCGATTAATGTTTGACTTCCAGCAACGTACCCACCCAGGGCGCCAATTGCCTTGCTCAGCGTGCCAATTTGCACATCAACGTGCGCCCCAAGCTCGAGCTCTTGAACGAGTCCTCCACCCTGTGAGCCGAACACTCCTGTGGCGTGAGCTTCATCGACGACGAGTAGCGCGTCGTATTGTTTGGCAACACTGGCAAGTTCGCTAAGTGGAGCCAAGTCACCATCCATTGCAAAAACAGATTCGGTCACAATGACTCGTCGGCGGGAAGTACCGGTTGCCGACAACAGTGTGGTGAGGTGTTCAACGTCGTTGTGGCGGTAGATTTTCGTGGCGGCGCGTGAGAGGCGGCATCCATCGATAATGCTGGCGTGGTTGAGCGCGTCACTGAAGATTCTATCTTTCGACCCCGCCAGCGCTGGCAGGACGCCC
>DTWD01000502.1 GCA_012963185.1 Acidobacteriota bacterium | reverse complement strand
TTTACGGGCATCCTCAGATCAGCAAGAGCAGCATCAAGCTCCTGACCAGATTCGTAGCTTCGCACGATCGATTCAACAAAGACGCGTACAAATGCCGCGTACTCCGTCAGGTCGTCCCACGTATAGAACCCACTCCAGGCGCGTCGCGCACCCGTTTCCCTTCGACCACGACCAGCGTACGTTGTTGGAAATGGTCCGTGTCCAGTGATGACACGATTCACACCATCAATCTCTGAAATTATCCGGTCCAACGTATCTGGAAACGCTAAACCGCTTCCACCGTTCTCTCGATCGATCACCGGAACACCCTTCATTGGAAACAGGTCACTCAGATAGGCCACCTCTTTGCCTGGAAACACAACCGTCAGGTCTCCATCCGTATGCCCGGCGCCGAAATAATAGAGTTCGATCCGATCGATATCATCCAGTAACCCGTGACGCTCAGTCACGGTAATCGTGGGAAGACCAAAGGACCCCGCTCCATACAGCCCGCCAGCGATCATCCGCGCAGACACATTTTCGTGCGCGATAATATCGACCTCTGGGCCAAACTCACCGTTGCTTCCGGCATGGTCTGCATGAGCGTGGGTATTGATAATCGTACGCACAGGCAGATCCGTCACCTGTCCCAATACTTCGGTCGTCGCAGGACCCCAGCCAGCCGGCTTCGTGTCAATCAGTATCACGCCGGGCGTATCACTGACCTCGTCAATCAAGGCCATGCCATTACCGCCACCACCGCCAAGGTGATAGAGCACATCCCGGACATTCAGGGTGTCCATCTGGACGACGTGCTCCTCTTGCGCCAGTGCCGACTGAGTCGCCAGACCACTGCTCACCACCACAAGGCCAATCCGAATACCCAACATCCACCGTCGGTGTCGAGCTCGTCTCACCTGTTGTCTATCTGGCATGTCCGTGCACCACTGTCACGCTAACACTGTCTGCAGTCGAGGTCGAAACGACCCACCTCTACTGCCCGAGTTCGTCGTAGATCACACCGATCGCCGCAGCCATTCGATTCGTATTGTAGCCGTGATACTGGGCCGTCAAATCGATGGAGGCCACCGCCTGCTCCACCGATTTACCGGTATCCCGCGCGTTTCGCACCGCTTCACGCAGGTCATACGTAAACCGCTGGAATTGCCGCAGATCACCAGGCGTCGTCACAGGAATGTGACCAGGAACGACCGTATCAATGTCGGTCACCGTATTGATCAGACGTTCGAGCGTATCCGGCAGCGCGAGACCACTCCCACCATTATTTCGATCGAGAAACGGGGCATCACGCCAAGGAAACATATCTCCCGTTTGGAGGACCCGAAGCGCTGGGTACACCACAAACGTATCCCCATTGGTGTGTCCTGCGCCGAAATAATAGAGGTCAATTTGATCGCTTCCGCTTCCAATCGTCAGGGTGTCGGTATACGCCTGGTCAGGAAGTCCATACGAATTGTCACCCTCAAAGATTTCCATTCCCTGCATGTTGGTCCGCGTGTTTTCATGCACGATGATTTCGACTGACGCTGGAAAAAAACTGTTGCTTCCGACGTGATCGCCATGTGTGTGGGTGTTAATAATCCGAATGACCGGTTTGTCGGTCACGGTGGCAATTCGATCCAGCAATAACTGCCCCCAGCCACCCAGTTTCGTATCAACGAGCGTCACTCCGTCAGAACCAACGAATACGCCACTATTGCCCCCACTAAACTCATCAGTGCCGGGACCGCCCCCACCAATGACGTAAAGGTTCCCCTTTACGACCTCAATCTTCGTCGCTTCCACTGCCGCCGGGTTTAATTGTTGAGACCCAAGTCCGATCGACAAACCGCCAACTACTATTAATGCTCCGAGAACTGTTACCCGTCTCATCTCACCCTCCTCAACTGTCCTATTGCAGCTCAACCCGAGTCACACTTGGCGGGTCATCATCCGCGAAATGTGGGTGCACCACATAAATGGCATCCCCAACCACCGCTGCGGTCGTCGCCTGCGTCTCATATGGGCCCACGGCCACGACCGCAGCAGTCGCCCACTCATCATCACTGCGCAACGCTACAACACGATTCGCATCATTACTCACAATCACTAAACGCATAGCACTCCACACCATGCCGTCCTGTCCAGTAATTTCTTCCTCGACAGAAACCTCTGTCGACATCTCAGGGTCGTCGACCGGAACTTTCCACAACGTCGCGCCCCTTG
The DNA here is from genome assembly GCA_012963185.1 of Acidobacteriota bacterium. The sequence continues at coordinate 688 of DTWD01000502.1, read as the reverse complement.
CCACCAATAAAAACCCAGCAGGATGGTAAACAATCCCGTTGGGACCGGAATCGCCGTCGGCAAAACGGTAGAGCAACGACGCTTCATACTCAGTGTTCACTTCATAAATCACGTTCATACGCGTATCGGTCACATACGCGGTGCCATTGTCAGCGACGGCCACATCATTCGCAAAATACGCCGCATCCTCTGGCGGGTCAGTCACCGTGCTCGCTAAATCCACCATGGCAATTCGCACACCGGTCGACAGGTCGTACACGCCGAGTTTGGCTTGCCCCTGCCCTTCCCCCTGAAACACCGACCGGTCGGCATTGGCGACAAACAATCGACCATACGCCTCGTCTGCCTCGATACCAACGGACGATATGAGATCGGCATCCGTTATAAATTCGCTGACTTGCCCATCCGGCCCGATTTCAAACACCGACCCCTCCGAAAGCGACCCCGTCAACAAACGACCATTCGCCATGTCATATTCAACGCCTTCCGGAATAAAGCCATTTCTGTCTGCCACGATGACGTTGGGCAATGGCCCTGCTGCCGAAATCGGTGTTTCCGACCTCGCTAGTTCCGCTCCGGGATCAGGAACCGGTTCACTTGCACAACCTGCCACACCCACACACAATGCAATCGTCCACAGCGTCAACCTGCTCATGTTTTTGGCCTCCTATCGCCCTGCTTAGTATAG
>DTWD01000501.1 GCA_012963185.1 Acidobacteriota bacterium | reverse complement strand
TGGAATTGGGAATTGAGCCAAATTCGATGTTGGGTTCTTGTGGCGGTTCAACGTGTGCCTATACGAATACGATTTCTTGGCGCTCACCAACCACCCCTCTCCCAACAGAGAATGATCCCCGTGCGGTGTTCGAGATGTTATTTGGGACCAGTGGCAGCACCGATCCTGAAGTCCGGCAAGCCAGAATCGAACGTGACCGAAGCATCCTGGATAGCGTTAATGGGGCATTACGGGATCTGGAGTTGGTGATTGGGATGAGTGATCGGGCGAAACTGGACGAGTATCTGGATTCCCTCAGAGATATTGAGCGGAGGATTCAGATGGCTGAAGAGCAGAGCGCACGCGAGTTGCCAGTTGTTGATCAACCGATCGGAGTGCCGAGCGACTATGCAGAACATGCCAAATTAATGATGGATTTATTGGCCTTGGCGTATCAGACGGACCTGACTCGAATCACTACATTTATGATGGCGCGTGAGATTAGCGGTCGCGCCTATCCTGAAATTGGCGTTCCAGATTCTCATCATCCGCTGTCGCATCACCAGGATTCAGCAGCGAAATTGGCACGACTTCACAAGGTCAATGAGTATCACTTCCAGCAGTTCGCGTACCTGGTAAAAAAACTCGAACAATTGCCAGAGGGTGATGGCAACATGCTCGATAACACGCTCTTGATGTACGGCACTGGGATTAGTGACAGTAATACGCATTTTTATGATGATCTCCCGATTGCTCTCGTAGGCGGGCAGAAGACGGGGATTACGGGTGGTCGGTACGTTCGCTATGCGCAGGATACGCCGCTCGCAAATCTGTGGGTGACTGTTCTTGCGAAACTTGGGCTGCCCATTGAGACGTTCGGGGATAGTACGGGACCACTGGACCGACTTCTTGACGTGTAATGCGTTGAATCTGTTTGGCCGTGTTGGCAGTCGACCGTGGTGTAGCTGCAACCTGTAGCGTGCTCGCCCGTTACGTGATCACCCAGCCAGCGTGCCCGGTTTCTCTCCGACAGCACAAAACTGAACCGTGCAGTTAGGATCACGCCTATGAAACGGAATGCCGTCCTACCTCGTGCGTGCGTTGTGACCCTGCTGGGTCTGTTCTGTGCGGACGTGGATGTCACCGCACAAGACGCTGAACTCGTTGCGGCAATGACTGACATTGCGGCGCTCACAGGTGAACCGTCAGTACTGAGTGCCGCGGGTCTCACGAATGAGATGGACCGCCTCCTGACGGTTGAGAACACAAGTGCCTTTTCGCCTGCCGATACGCGACGTCGGGTGGTGTTAGTGGCTGGACTTGATGGAGACCGGTCAAGTGCCGACGTGGCGGTGGAGGCCGTACGCTGGTTTAAGACGGTGGCAGACGCGAAGATTCGGTCGGAGTGGTCGGTCAGTGTGTTGCCACTCGCTAACCCAGGAACACAGCAGTCCTTTTTGTTTCCGCCTGAAGATGGCTTCTATAACGACCCGGCAGTGCCTGAGACCCGTTATGTGTGGCGGTGGGTGACCTATCAGGCGCCGGACGTCGTCATCGAACTAAGGGTCGGGTCAGAAATTGATGTCGTAACTGGGTCGAAGCCCCACCGGTCGCTCATGGATGCACTCTCGAATCCGAACAATGGAAACGGATTGGGCGTCGTTCCGACAATTGTTGTGACGGTGCCAGACGGCGCCATCGGTCAGGTATTACAGTCTGTTCTTGAGGACGTGGTCGAGCGGTCGCCGTTGCGGGAGCACGTGCAGCGACGCCTTGTGCGTGAGCCGTTGGCCATCGCCCGCCTGTTGGCAGAGCGTTACCCTGACACGCCGGGCATGGCTTATATCCCGTCGGTGGCATGGGTACATACGCTACGGCTGGCCACTCTCGTTCGTGACTCGGCGTTGATAGCCAAGGTCTTGCGAGAAGTGGATCCATGGGTGAGCGGTGAACAGCCGATTGTTGGCGAACGGATTAGTTTTGCTGGTCTTGCTGGGACGATGGTGTTTAGCGAAT
>DTWD01000500.1 GCA_012963185.1 Acidobacteriota bacterium | reverse complement strand
TGTCTACAATCCGGGTTCACGGGATGGTGCAACGCCAGACCTGCAGATTGAATACAATTTCTATCAGCAGACGCCTGACGGGCCCGAACCCGAAGAGTTTTTTAACAACACCCAGCCACAAGAATTCAACGCGGAGACCGTGGGAGTGGGCTTCGACCTTTCTATGGGGCATACACTTCCCGTTACACAGAGTGTACCGCTGTTGTTGTTTCCCGCTGGTGATTATCGGTTAGAGATTAAGGTGATAGATAACGCTGGTTCGACTGAACTTATTAACGATGTTATGTTTACAGTCGAAGAAGCCTAAATACTAGGGCGCGGGCAGTTTGTCTGACTGCTAACGGCGAAAACGATGTCACATATTCTTCCTGTCGTGGTCGGATTGTTTGCTGTGTTTACTGGTATCGTGCCAGTGACTGCAGCCGAAAAGAGTATTTCCGCCGATGAAAAAGGGATGGAAACGCGTGCCTCAAGTTCTTTTACCGGTGTTGTCATTAACAATGACAGTGAGGCAGTCAGCCGTTTACTCCTCTCGCTTTCGGGACCAAGTGGTACATCGATTGCGGTGTCAGATGACCACGGACGATTTACATTTGCTAACTTGATTCCTGGCCGATATCTACTCCGGACTCACCTTTATTCTTTAGGTAGCGCTCGACACGTGGTTGAGTTGGGCGCAAATGAGCGAGTGTTTGAACGGATAGCTATTAAGGGACGTTCCTCGCCCATGGTCGCACAGTTGGTGAGTGCAACTAGAAACGTAAAAAAATCGATTGTGTCATCTTCGTCCGTTGGGCTAGTAGATTTGGCTCCTGTTGTTTCGGATTCTCGGGCGAACTTTCAAGAGGCGACGAATGTAGAAAATGCTAGTGATGGAGATCCGTCGAACGTTGCTCCTCACGACCACAATGCGAAAGCATGGCGCCTTCGTCGAATTCGACGCAGTATCTTGAAGGATGTTGGCTATGGGATGGTTCAAGCGGACGTTGCTGACAGCGAAGCTGACACAGCGCAAACTACACTCACTTCTAGAACCCCGCATTTCGATAGTCGTTCACCGATGTCTGCGGAATTACAGCTTCTGACGCGTGCGACGGTAGCAGGCGTTAGCGATTTGTGGACAACAGACGCATTGCAAGGACAAATTGCATCGCTGGCGTTGGCACCTTTTGGTGAGACTGATTGGACGGTACGCGGCGCAGTAGAGATGGTGGCCGGACAAGCTTCATCTTGGGTCCTTGCGGGTCGGTACTCGACGAGGCCAAGTGATTCTCATAACGTTCGATTGTCAATGTCGTATAGCAAGCAGGCCAGTGTTTCGAGTGGTGGCTTGTTGCCCGATTACGTGACAGACAACACTCTCCGTTTTCCGTCCCGGGAAGTTGGGAGCGTCGAGGCTATTGATAGTTGGTCGGTGTTGCCCGGTTTCGTGTTGGATTACGGAACAGCATTTGATCGTTATGGCTATCTTCAAGATGGCGCCCTTCTTAGCCCCCATGCCTCTGTTAAGTTTGCCCCGTTCGAGGGCACCAGCGTACACATAGGAGCTTCACAGAATATGACCGCGCCGGGAGCCGAGCAATTCCTACCGCCTCTGGACGGCACGTGGTTGCCGCCTGAGCGAACGTTCACGTCTCTTTCTGGTTTTGATGATCTGCGCGCAGAACGCACTGTTCATTTTGAGGTTGGCCTCGAGCAACGTCTTACGGATACGACCGCCGTCAGTGTGAAACGTTTTACTCAGGGTGTAAACGATCAATTAGTTGCAATGTTTGAAGCTGGGCGGCATGTTCCGATGGGTGCATTGCCGGCTTCCGGGGGACATTACTACTTGACGAGCGCTAGTGGATTAGCGATTAATGGCTGGGGGCTTGGTGTCAGGCATGACATCGACGAACGTGTTCGTGGGATGGTTGCCTACAGTGTCGGAATGGCGGACTGGGCGCCGTGGACAGCGCAAGGCTTAGCGCCATCAAAGGTCGGGGTTTTCCGGTCTGGGTTTGAGCGTTTCCATGATGTCACGGCAACTGTAGAAGCTGAAATTCAAGAAACAGCAACCCGTGTAACTGCACGCTGTCGTGTTAATACGGCTTATGCGAGAGCTTCGGGAAATGCAGTGACGTCTGGTCTCGATGCCAGGTACGATATACGTGTCATGCAAATGTTACCGTTTTCACCTATGAATGGCAGTACTTGGGAACTTCTGGTGACAGTAAGAAGCCTTTTTCATGAGCAAGTATCTGGTGGGTCGGTCTACGACGAACTACTAGTTGTGGGTCCACCTCGGCAAGTGGTAGGCGGTCTCGTTGTTCATTTCTAGAGTGAGTGTTTTCAGACGCTAGTTCTATGGGTCTAAAAATCGGCCGTGACCGTCACTGCCTTGAAATGATGGGGGCGGTGGGCGATTGTTGGAAGTCGTCTTTCAGTCCGTTGACCTTTCCTAGGGTTCTAGTCGAGATCCAATCTGGTCGCATGACGGAGAGAGGCTAAGAGTCTCTCTCCTATGGTTTGGTTATGACCTCTACTAATCGAGAATCGAATACGAGGCGATACCGGGAGGAATGGGGGCGGGCTCTCCTAGCCGTTGGGATTGTTTCAGTATTGGTCTTTTTGGCTACTGCCAACGCTGTTGTTGTTTCAAATTGGAGTGAAGTTGAGGATGGAGTGTTGTGGTTTGAGGACGTTAATGGTGTCGTAGCGGAGGACGTTGCGCTCGGATCACCAGGCGATAGCGCTGGAATCAAAACGGGTGACCTATTACTGTCAATCAATAACCAGCCGATCGAATCTCACGCTGACGTGCTTCGTTTTCTGCACTCGGGGGTCGAGGGTTCCCTACTTAACTACGTTTTACTTCGCGGTCCCAGCCAGCAGCTTCATACCGTCGAGCTTGAGAGAGTATCAACGGTGGCACTACCTGTGTATTTAGCTTTGGCGGCGGTAGGTTTATTTGGATTGCTTGTCGGTACTCTGGTTCGCATCCGACGTCCTGGTCATCAGGCGACGCTTCATTTTTTTTGGTTGACAGTCGCGTTTTTTGGCGTATTTGCATTTTCGTTTTCTGGTCGTCTCGACAGACTCGACTGGGTCTTTTTCTGGGCCGATGAAATTTCAATATTGCTTTTAGCGCCATTGTTTATGCATTTCGCCCTCGTGTTTCCTGAGCGTTCCCCCGGGTGGATCCGTCACC
>DTWD01000499.1 GCA_012963185.1 Acidobacteriota bacterium | reverse complement strand
AATGGAGCGGGAAACGGGATTCGAACCCGCGACTTCGACCTTGGCAAGGTCGCACTCTACCACTGAGTTACTCCCGCACACCCCAGACCACAAACAATAAACGTAACATATGGGTTCAGACACCCACAAGAAACACTGCTCACGCTCTCAAAAGCAGACAATTCCTCATCCTGCAATGCGCAACGAACGATTAGCCAGCCCTTACTTGCGTTTCCACCGTGTTCCAGTCGGAGTATCCTCAAGAACCACTCCGCGGCCCTCCAAGTCATTACGAATCCGATCCGATAACGAAAAATCCCTATTGCGTCGAGCAATATTACGCTCTTCAATGAGTTGCTTAATTTCAGAAATCTCCACGGGGGGTTGCTCATCCTCAGCGCGGCGAAGCGCAATAACTCCAAGAACCTCATCAAATCCCTCGAAAGCCTTACGAATAGTCAGTACATCTTCCGCACCGAGAGTGCCGGCGTCCACTGCCGCATTGACATCACGAGCCAACTCAAAAACCGCTCCGAGTGCTCCTGGTGTATTCAGATCATCAGACATCCGTGCGTCAAAAGCCTCTTGAGCAGATACAACCCGCTCGGCGACCTTCGGACTACTACCTGACACCGTAACCGCGTCCAATCGACCGAGACAATCCATTAGTCTTCGTAAAGATTCCTCAGCCTGTGCCAGGCTCTCCCAAGTAAAACGGAGCTGCTTACGATAATGGGTCGACAACAACACGTAGCGGAGTGCTGACGCACGATATCCTTGACCCAAAATCTCTTGGACACTCAACATATTGCCCAGCGATTTGGACATTTTGATGCCTTTATCGAGCAACAAATGCTCGACATGGAACCAAAATCGAGAAAACGTCTCGCCCGTTGACCCCTCGGATTGCGCAATTTCGTTCTCGTGATGAGGGAAGATCAAATCGACCCCTCCGGCGTGAATGTCTATCGGCGCACCATCAAGTAACCGTAACGCCATAGCCGAGCATTCAATGTGCCACCCCGGTCGCCCAGGACCAACACCAAAGTCCCAACTCGGCTCGTCAGGTCCAGCGGCCTTCCATAGGGCAAAGTCGCGCGCGTTCTCCTTGGCATAATCATCACTATCAACTCTTGCACCATCTTGCATACCCTCATGGTCGAGTCTTGCGAGCTTGCCATAACTAGGTAGCGTTGAAATCTTAAAGTAAATAGATCCGTCACTTCGATACGTATGACCGCGTTGCTCGAGACGTTCAATCGTCTTAACCATCGCTTCCAGATTGGCCTCATCGGTAGCACGCGGCATCTCTTCAACCGACTCTATTCCAAGTGTTGCCGTATCCTCATGAAATGCGGCAATGTACTGGTCTGTATACGCCCGAAGTTCAAGACCCGCCTTACGCGCACCCGCAATAGTCTTGTCATCAACGTCTGTAAAGTTCACCACCTGTTGCATGTCATATCCACCAACAGACTTCAAGGTGCGCCGAAGCACATCGAGACAAACAAAGGTCCGAAAATTTCCGATATGCCCGCGAGCGTACACCGTTAGGCCACACGCGTACATTCGAACGGTGTTACCGCGAAAGGGAGAGAATGGCTCCGTTTGTCGTGTAAGGGTGTTGTAGAGACGCATCACGCTAGAAGCAGGCTATCAATACCAGTCTCCTGAACATTCGAAGGCAATGGCAAAAGCAGCGTGCAGTAACCCATCCCATCAATATGGCTAAACTCCAAGCTATCGGCCATGCCACTCCACTTTAAATCTTCATTGTTTGCCGTACTCAGGACCTGTTCAATTCGTTGCGGACTTACATCTTTATCCGCGCCATCCCCACAATATTTCACACAAGCAGCGAGGACTCCCCTAAGAATGGACAGTTCAGCTAAAAAACGACTGAAAGGCATAGATTCTGAGTCTCTCAACACAGTTCCTGCAATAACAGAAACCGACTGGGAGAACTCATCGGCTTGCTTACCTTGACACCCAAAACATGAAGCCACTTTTTAAATAAATCGCTCGAACATCAGAAGGAATTACTTTTCACAAGGCAGATCTAAGTTTAGGTATACAGCATGAACATCAAAGGTCGATTTTTCTGACACAGGAATAACTATAGTGAAATTTGGCGAAATAGAGCTTTTGCCTGCGCGAAGTCGTCGTTCATCTGTGCTTT
>DTWD01000498.1 GCA_012963185.1 Acidobacteriota bacterium | reverse complement strand
TTTTGGGATGGCGAAAGTCCTGGACCATTGAACGGCACACCGGACACGGTTCGACTTGAAGCCGTGAAACTGACAATTGAACTTGGAAACGAACTAACCGCTGTGACTGAATTCGGCGACACAATCATCGAAGGCGTCGGTGTCGAGCTGCTTCTGCGACATCCACTGAACTTACTTGAACTTGATGCTCAGCGAGACCGCGGTGATATGCGCTGGAATGGGTGTACCGCTCTTCACGGTGCGGCTATGATGGGATCAAACCTCATTGTGCAGTATCTGCTGGACCAAGGTGCGGACATCAACGCGCGGAACACCCTGGGCTGGACGCCATTGATGATTGCTGAGGGTGTTTTTGTGGCAAATACGGAAAAGGCATGGCCAGAAACGGTCGTCCTCCTTCGTGAACTCGGCGGAGAAACGGTAGAACGATGACAAAACTTATGATGACCCAAACAATGACAAGACTCTCGCTAGCGTCGAGCATTGCGGCGCTGGTTCTCTGGTTGGTGCCGACGGTGATTGAAGTCGACGCTGCTACCAACAATAGTGGCGTTATTCGCGGCACGGTTACCAGCACCAACGGCCCAGAAGCTGGGGTCTGGGTAATCGCTGAAACAGACGACCTTGAGACGATCTATCGAAAAATCGTCGTCACCGATGACGACGGCCAATACGTGTTGCCGGAACTTCCAACCGCAACGTATGACCTGTGGGTTCGTGGTTATGGGCTGGTCGACTCAGCACCTGTCACAGGCAGCCCAGACCAAGAAGTCGACCTGACCGCCGTGGTTGCCAAGACACCACAAGAAGCAGCGGCCGTCTACCCAGCAAATTACTGGCTGTCGATTATTGATCTTCCAGGCGAGCATGAGTTTCCTGGTACAGGCCCTGAAGGTAATGGCATCGATCCACAAATGGGAAGCCAGGCCGAATGGATTAACAACCTGAAAGGCTGTCAGCGATGCCATCAGGTCGGCAACGAACGCACCAGAGAAATCCCTGACATTGAAAACTTTGACTCAGCGCGTGCCGCGTGGGATGACCGGGTACAACGTGGTCAACGCGGCTCTTTGATGAACAGTTTTATGACCCGGTTCGGGCGAGAACGTGGTCTTGACATGGTCTCTGACTGGACCGATCGGATAGCCACTGGCGAAGTGCCAGAAGCTCCTCCGCGCCCCAAAGGGGTAGAACGAAATGTTGTCATTACAATGTGGAATTGGGGAGACAACGTTGCCTTTGTCCACGACGAAATCTCAACCGATAAACGTAATCCCCAAGTTAATGCCAACGGACCGATTTATGGGGTTGATATCGGGAACGATTATCTTTTGGTCACCGATACAGCCGAGCACCATTCAACCATGATCAAAATCCCTCTCCGTCAAGACCGCTCGGAAGTTCCGTCTATGTTTACGACCGAGAACTTCAAACCGTGGCGAGACTTTGACGACGAAGCCGTCTGGAATGATCCAGCTAATCCGCACAACCCGATGCTGGATGCAACCGGTCGTGTCTGGTTGACCACTCGAGTCAGACATCCCGACAATCCTGACTGGTGTCAAGAGGGATCCGAAAACAAATACTCAAAATACTTTCCACTGAATCGTGCGGGTCGGCATACGGGCTACTTTGATCCAGAAGCAGAAAAATTCGTCTTAATTGATACCTGCTTTGGAACCCATCACCTTCAATTCGCTGAGGACGAGAACGATACGCTGTATTTCAGTGGCGACAGACAAGTCATCGGATGGCTCGACACGAAGGTCTACGATGAAACTGGAGATGAACGCTACTCCCAGGGCTGGTGTCCGACAGTTCTCGACACGAATGGTGACGGCAAGATCACGAAACCGTGGAATGAACCGCCAGCAAGGGGTAGCAGTGAAGCACCAAACTACGATGCCAACCTCGACACTCGCGTGAATATTGGTGCCTACGGGATCATTGCCAGTCCTCTCGATAACGCAGCTTGGATCATTTCTGACGACTTCCCCGGACGCATGCTCAGACTGGACAGAGGGGATAACCCACCAGAAACCTGCGTCAGCGAGATGTACACCGTTCCTGTGGAAAAAGGCTACCGGACGCGTGGGCTGGACGTCGACCGGAACGGTGTATTTTGGACGGCTCTGGCTGGCAGTAGCCACTTCGCCAGTTTCGACCGGAGTAAGTGCTCCGTTTTTAGTGGTCCGAACATGCGTGATGGCCGCCAATGTGACGAAGGGTGGAGTTTCTATAAAGCACCTGGTCCAAACTACCGCAATACAGAAATCGGTTCTGATTTCCACTATTACAACTGGGTAGACCAATTCAACACTCTTGGCCTGGGTGAAAATATACCGATTGCAAACGGCTCAAATTCCGACTCCCTGCTTGCGCTCGATCCAGAAACGGGCGAGTGGACGATTCTTCGTGTGCCTTACCCTCAAGGGTTTCATAGCCGTGGATTGGACGGTCGGATCGATGACCCGAATGGTGGCTGGAAAGGCCGCGGTCTCTACGCCACCTATGGGGCTGATGCCGCGTGGCATGTCGAAGGTGGTCCAGTCGAACCAGGGAACCTTGTGAAATTCCAGATTCGTCCGAATCCGCTTGCACACTAGCGGAAACGTTTCGTAATAGTTCTAACGCCGTCCGCTCACCTGACTTATTGTTCGGGTAGCGGACGGCGTTTTTTTACCGGAGGTACACATGCTTAAATGGAAAATCATTGCTCTTGTCAGTGTTTTGTTTGGACTGGTGGGTGCCGGCTGGGCCATCGCAGAACAACAGCGCACCGCATCCCAGGTATTCGAACTGCGTGTGTACAAAACAATGCCGGGCAAACGAGAAACGCTCGCGAATCGTTTCCATGACCATACCAGTGCGATGTTTGAACGCGCCGGGATGACAAACGTCGGTTATTTCAACGCCATCACGGGCGACGACACTGACGACACGTTCGTCTATCTCTTGGCCTATCCGTCGCGTGAAGCACGTGATGACATGTGGCGAGAACTTGGCACCTATGAAGATTTCCAAGAACTCATCGTTCAGGTCGAACGCGACGACAACAGAAAACTGGTCGAAACGATCGACGCGCGCTTGCTCGTACCGACTTCGTATTCAGAACTTAAATAGGCAATTCCAAAACTGTAATAGCTGGAGAAACAACAATGCTTGAGCTTATCCAGATGCCACGACATCAACAATTATCCTTCTGGACGTTGCTTATAGTGCTTGTACTTTCAATATCCAGTTCCGCACAGCAAGGCACAACGGGCGAGTGGCACGTCCATGGTGGCGATGCCGGGTACACTCGATACTCATCACTCGACCAAATCAATACAGATACCGTTGATGACCTTGAAATTGTGTGGCGCCGTAGCAGCGTCGACACATCACTCATTCGACAATGGCCAGACCTGCAGTATTCCAACCAGCTTCGCTCAACACCAATCATGGTCGACGGCGTCTTGTATGCATCGAATGGAATCGGCCTCGTAGAAGCGTTTGACCCAGGGACCGGACAAACCCTCTGGGTACAAGACCATTCGTTCCTCGGTGATGACACTCCACGCGGTTCGTCGAACCGAGGTGTCGCATATTGGGCCGCCGGCAATGACAAACGGATCTTCTCGATTCGACCACCGTACTTAATCGCAACCAACGCATCGACGGGACAAAGCATCGATAGTTTTAGTGGTAACGGAAAAGTTGACCTCAGCTA
>DTWD01000497.1 GCA_012963185.1 Acidobacteriota bacterium | reverse complement strand
GTAATCCGAATTGCATCACCCACTCTTTGGTATGTACCCCGTACCAACCAATCCGCACTAACCGCACGACTAGCTGTGAGTGCAGATTCGTCCGTTGTTAGAGATGCCCCAACAACTGTCACCGTCAGTCCGCGTTGTTGGAGTGCGTTAGATACTGTTTCAAGGATGCCAGGACCGATCCAATCATCAGAAGACTGCTGACTCACATTCACGAACGGCGCCAAGACAACAGAATCAGCCGGCTGGGCGATTACTGAGAGTGGCACGACCAGCATGAATGCAAACAGAGCAACTGAAATGTCCCTGCAGTATTTTTTCCGATAAAACATAACGATCAACGACAACGTAGTTTCGCACTCAGACAAAAAATGTACCACCAAGCATTATGAAGGTTGGGTCGCCACAATTAGTAAAGAACAGAAGTGTGATGACAATCATTCAGTCACATAGCCAATTCACAAACGAAACAGGTAGGACACCTTCGTAAATACGGCACGATTGGTCCGCTGGAGCCGCGTAAAGGGGAACAGCGTATTATCAATCCTAGTACCACGCTGATAGCGACCGTCATACCCAAGAAATACAACCGTGCCAGCATTAATCCGGTAAGTCAGCAATAAATTATTACCGACACTCACGGCTTGCGTGTTGTGTTCCGCAATATGGCGCAGCAAAAACCGACGACTTAATTGAAATGTTGTCCTTGTTCTGAAAATCTTCACATCGAATACTTCAGTGTTTTCAATCCGGTTCACGAATTGGCTAAAAATATTATTAAGTTCGACTCGCATGCGCGAGTGCGGCCTGACACTAATATTGAGACTTCCGACCGTATTGCGTCCAACGTATGGTGTGTCACTAAACAAAATGCCGTCGCCACCGTTAAACCCACCGTAAAACGACAATGTTCGTCCGCAGTAAAAACAACCGGATACTCCATAGGTCGTTTTCTGGAAATCGATTTCTCTGAATCGCTCAAAATCTCGGTTTACCGTCGCGGTCAAGTTGATATTGTTACGAAATTGGAGGCTTGTCTGCGCCTGCACCTGTTCATCTTGAAGTTCGCCAGCATGATCATAAAGCCGAAAATAAGTGAACGAAGGCCCCCACGTCGTCAGCATTGACTCCGGCCACCACCGGTACGAGACATTGGCATTTGCTTGACGGAGATCAACTCGTGGAATAAACCCACTCTCCGCACGAAAGTCCGGATCGATACTTCCATAGGAGGCGCTATACCCGAAGTTGCGACCCTGTCTCGTAAAATCAACTTCAACTGCTGGACCACCAAGTGACCCCTCTGTCTCGTTGCTCGTCGACGAGCCCACTGCCATGAAGCTCAGTCGGTGTGTTCGTCCGAGACGAAATCGTCCGTCGATACCACCTACACGGTTGTAGTCTTGGCCGAATTCTCTCGCTGTCATAATCGCCCCAAGGTACGACTCAGAATAAAAATCATAGCGAGCGCGCCCAACCACCGTCTGTGCTGTCAAACCGAACCGTGAGTCACTAGGATCATCCAAATATCCCGCCGCTTCATCATCGGCGACAAATACCCCCAATGTCGTGTCACCAACTTTGCCGGTCAACTTTCCGCCGAAGCGAGGATCGACAATCGTCCGGGTGTTCAGTAATGCCATCGGAGTCGAAGTTTGAAAAATCTCCTGTCCCTCCAGAAAGAATGGACGCTGCTCAGGATAGAACAACGCAAACCGCTGGTTAGTCTCTATCTGAGGTCGGTCAGCCTCGATCTGAGAAAAATCAGGGTTATACGTAAAGTCTGCTGTCAGGTTTGGCGTAATACCGTATTTAAAACCCATTCCGACATCACCGTCTGGATCAGTCTGGTTGTAAATACCAGTCTTACGATCAAGCGACCCGAAACTGACACCGGTCACCTCCGGAAGAATCTCAAGGTTCCGACTCTGCGATAGACCTTCAAGTCCTTCAAGAATTCCGAATTGCGTCAGTTGCCCGGCGATATCGCGTGATACTGGAGACCACGACTGTGCCTCTGAACGGCCACGAATACGACGCGTGATTTGAAAGCCCCACAGATGTGGTTCTCCTAACTGACGCGCAGGGTATCGCAAACTCTTGAACGGGATGGCCATCTCTGCAACCCAACCATCCTCAACGATGCGGCCACTTGTCTCAAAGAGTGCATTCCATGAATCATCACCGCGAACACCAAAACTTCCTGAATTTCCACCACCACCACTACTCCGCTGCCAATAATTGCTGCCCAGCGAACTTGTGACCGAAGCACTACTGCTGCGAGAACTACGACCTCTCGTGCCTTCGGCATTGACAAGTGAGTCGCTCTGTATCCCGTATCCGTTTACCTCAAACTGATATGCCCGCTGCTGATC
>DTWD01000496.1 GCA_012963185.1 Acidobacteriota bacterium | reverse complement strand
GAAAATCAAGGCGCGCGGCGAACGCCACTGCGCGAAGCATTCTGACGGGGTCCTCGACGAAACGCTCACGCGGGTCGCCAATACACCGAAGAAGTTTGTTCTGTAGGTCTTGCATTCCACCGACGTAGTCGATGATTGCAAATGTCGAGATGTCGTAAAACAGAGCGTTAATAGTGAAGTCTCGGCGGAAAGCATCTTCTTCTGGGGTGCCAAACGTGTTGTCACGACGGATGGGTTGTCGGGTCAAGTTTGTATCGTCTGATCGTTGTTTTTCAGTTTCTTTTGTGTCGCGTGAGGGCAAGGATGCATTTTCATCCAAAGGCACTTGTTTGCGAAATGTCGCGACCTCGATAGTTTTCTGACCGAACTTCACATGTGCGAGACGGAAACGTCGACCAATGATCCAGCAGTTACGAAAAATGCGCTTCACTTCGTGAGGATGGGCCGAGGTGCCGATATCGAAATCCTTTGGGTGTCGTTGCAGAAGCAGGTCACGAACCCCACCACCGACCAGATAGGCGGCGTGGTTGAACTTACGAAGCCGATACAGCACCTTTAGTGCGTCATCATCGATCAGTGTGCGAGAGATTGGATGATCGGCACGCGAAAAAATGACAGGAGCAACCACCTGAGTGTTATCCCTTCGCTTCTTTCCAGTTGTGACCGATTCCGATATCGACCGTCAGCGGGACAGAGAACTCAACCGCGTTTTCCATTTGTGTCCGCATAATTTGACTGACTTCGTCGCACTGTCCTACTGGTGCTTCTACGACTAGTTCGTCGTGAACCGTTAAGATCATCTTGGCTTCTGAAGGTAATGCGGAGTGGAGTTTGATCATGGCCCATTTCAGGATATCCGCGGCAGTTCCTTGAATTGGCAGATTCACGGCTTCACGTTCGCCGCGACTACGTAGTTGACCGTTATGGCTCGTCAACTCTGGTATCTTTCTCCGGCGTCCGAACAGGGTATTCACAGAACCCGTCGCACGACCTGTTTCAAGCGTGTCAGTAATAAATGTCTTGATTGCTGGAAAGCCCTCGAAGTACGCATCAATAAACGCTTGTGCCGCTTGTGGTGTAACGCCGATGTCTTTCGAGAGTGTAAAGGCTGTCTTACCGTAAAGTAGAGCGTAGTTGATTATTTTGGCGCGCCGCCTCAGTTCATGGGGGTCAAGTTCGCTGTCTCGCCCAAACACCTTTTCTGCCGTTTGTTCGTGGATATCTTCGTTTTTCGCAAATGCCGCCTTTAACTGTTCGTCTCCAGAGAGGTGGGCCAGTACCCGCAGTTCAATTTGAGAATAGTCTGCTGAAATCAGCACCATACCGGGCGGAGCGGTAAAGGCCGACCGAATTTCCCTGCCAATCTCGGTTCTGATTGGGATGTTCTGTAGATTGGGTTCGCTACTACTAAGCCGACCTGTCGCTGTGACGGCTTGATTGAATGAGGTATGGATTCGCCCGGTCTTCAGATTGACCAATTTCGGCAGCGCATCGAGATAGGTGCCCTTGAGTTTTTGGAGGCTACGCCATTCCAATACTTTTTTCGGGAGTTCGTGAATTAGTGCGAGTTCTTCAAGTACGGAGACAGCGGTGGAGGCGGTTTTTGTTTTCCCAGTTTTCTTGAGTGTCGGTAGTTCTAATTTTCCGAAGAGGATTACCGCTAATTGTTTTGGCGAGTTGATATTGAATTGTTCTCCGGCCAGGTTATAGATATCGGTTTGCGCTTTGTCTAAGCGACTTTGTACCGCGGTTGCCTGTCTGGCAAGCACGGTAGTGTCAACTTGCACACCCGTACGCTCCAGGTCAGCCAGTACCGAAAGTAGCGGGAGTTCGATCTCGTGGTAAAGATCGTTGAGGTTTTGCTCTTTAAGTTCCGGAATGAGTTGCTCTGCAAGTTGAGTTGGTAGGTCACTCTGTTCTCCTGCGAAATCTAACAGGGCATGAATTGGGACATTGGCGAGGTCAAGTGCTTTTGTTCCTTTGCCAATAACCGTTTCTAACGGAATAGCGTTGTATCCGAGGCACTCAAGTGCCAGTCCACCCAGATGGTGATTTCCCGTTACGTCGAGGAGGTAACTCACCACCAATGTATCTATCGTGATTCCTTCGACCGGGAGGTTGTGTCGTCCAAGAACAAGTGAGGAGTGCTTTAGGTCATGTCCAATTTTTGAAATCTGTTTATTCGCTAAAGGTTTTGCGATCAGGGCACTCACCACGGTACTGCTTAGTACGCTCGCAGTATCAAGTGCACGATGGGCAAGTGGAATGTACCGAGCATGTCCTGGACCGACTGACAGAGATAGGCCCACCAGTTCAGCCTGCATGGGTGGTTGCCTGTCTGTCAGTGTCGCCAAGCTTAGTTGCCCAGCGTTGTTGATGGCGTCAACGAGTGTGCGCAAGTCAGATTCAGTGCGGACCACTTCGTAGTCTTTTTCCACTACGGCCGTGGTGGGCGCGTAATCCGCCAGCAGTTTTCGGAAACCGAGAGACGAAAATAGCGCGAAGCAGCGTTCAGAGTACGGACCTTGGTACCGTAATGTTTCACGGTCGAAAAAAACGGGTACGTCGGTCCGAATGGTCACCAATTCTCGACTGATTTTTGCATCCTCGGGATATTGAGCGAGAGCGTTACGGTAACGCGACTTTTCCACATCTCCTGACTGCTTCAGCAAAGTATCTAAAGAACCGAAGGTTGTAATCAGTTCTCGAGCGCCTTTTTCTCCAATGCCTGGAACACCTTTAACATTGTCGACGGCATCTCCCATTAGTGCCAACACATCAACAACTTGGTCGGGGTTAACGCCAAATTTCGCTTTAACGCCGTCTGCGTCATACCAGAGTCCTTGGTCACGGGGATTGAAAATTCGAACGCGAGGTTGAACCAGTTGAAAAAAGTCTTTGTCGCCAGTCACGATGACGACCTCGAGGTCATTTTCCAAAGCCTGCTTTGTGAGAGTCCCGATCACGTCGTCGGCTTCAAATCGTTCCTGTGTGAGTACAGGGACACCGAGTGCTTGGCACGCTTCGTGCACCCAGGCTACCTGCTCTGAGAGGTCGTCTGGCATCGGCGGACGGTTGGCTTTGTAATTAGCGTCGATTTCTGTTCTGAAGGTCGGTCCTCTCAGGTCGAAGGCCGCTGCGATTAATGCTGGCTGGTGGTCATTAATTAGCTTTCTGAGCATTGTGACAAAGCCAAATACGGCGTTGGTAGCCTTACCGTCTGGTCCTGTCAGGTCACGGATTGCATGATACGCCCGATACATCTGAGCGGTGCCGTCGATGAGGAATACTGTTTCGGAGGTGGGCATGGAGCGTTTTGAGTGTAACACTCGGATTAGCGGCCGGTATTAGCACAATATTTTCTATGTAAGAAAGGTTGGCCAGTGGTGCTGGTATGCCTAATGGTCAGAAGACATTAGGTGTCGCCCTGACGTTGAAGCCAG
>DTWD01000495.1 GCA_012963185.1 Acidobacteriota bacterium | reverse complement strand
CTGCTGTCGGGCCAGCCGACCGATCCATTCTCATATCAAGAGGTTCATCTCTACGAAAACTAAACCCACGACCCGAACCATCTAACTGCATCGTTGAAACGCCGAGGTCGGCCAAAGCCCCGTCAATGCTTGAAATGCGACGGTCATTGAGCGCATTCACGAATGCGCGAAAATCTGTGTGCACTAAATCCACACTGCCGTGCCACTGATGCAAATTAATCGCAGCCTCTTTCAGTGCGTCAGCATCACGATCGAATCCCACCAGTCGGTCGGCCCCGCTCTGAAGAAGTTTGCGTGCGTGACCTCCTGCTCCTACGGTGTAATCCACAAAAACACCGCCGCCTTCGGCCCTCAGCATCGTCGCTACTTCGGAGAGCATGACCGGTTCGTGATGAGGGCTGGAAGAAGTCTGCATTGGATCCTAAATCCCAAAATCAGCCAACGCTCGTGCGTCGCCATCGGTGAACGGCTCCTGATCGAGTCGCCGAACGAAGCGTTCGTGATTCCATACTTCCAAATGATCGTACTGACCGAAAACGTCAACAGCCCCCAACATCTGGGCTGACTCTCGAAGCCGGCCATGGATAGAAACGCGGCCTTGCTTGTCGAATTCGGCCGGTTGGCCAAAATAATTCACTCGATCGAAAAAACGTAAACGTGACGGGTGAGTTGACGGAACTTGTGCAAGCTTTTCTTCAATACCAACCCAAACCGGCATGGGGTAAATACGTACAGATCCACCAGTTACGCTCGTAACATAGAGCGATTCCCCGTACTTTTCTGCGATGAGCGCACGAAAGGCGGTTGGTATCTTCAACCGACCTTTGTCATCGATTTTCGCGTATAAATTACCCCGAAGCACCTAATTACTCCAATAAACACCATAAAAATCCACTCACTATCGTAGGCAACGGGTTTGCGGTTGTCAACGATAAAATAAGTATTTTCAATACTTTACGTTAAATATTTCGCATTTATTCATGCTTCGGTGCACCACCCGCGTGAGCGATGTGAGACACTTTCCAACGAAACATGCTCAGAGCCGGACTAATTGGTCTCTCATATGTAGGTAAAACAACACTTTTCCGGCTGCTTACTCAAGCAAATCACACCGGAAACAAGGCTTCCAGTTCACATGACGCAACTGTTGCTGTTGCTCAAGTACCTGACCAGAGACTCGATCGACTAAGCGAGTTATTTACTCCCAAAAAACACACACCAGCCACGGTTAATTTGATCGATATGACCGGTCGCCGTGGCAGCGGCACAGGCGTCGGTGGACTCGTCGACGTTGCAGCCTATCGGGACGCTGATGCGGTTCTTCACGTAGTCAGGGCGTTCCATAATGAGTCAATTCCCCATCCTGGCGAATCTGTCGATCCAAACCGAGACGTCAGAGTTATGGAAGATGAATTAATTTTGGCTGACCTCGCGGTTGCTGAACGGCGTCTGACCCGACTTGAGAAAGATCGGAAAAAGGGACAATCCAAAGAACTTGAAGCTGAACTTTCTGTTCTGGATAAGTGCAAGGTGCAGCTTGAGCAAGGGGAACCTATTCGCGCGCTTGAGCTAGAACCTACAGAAATGAAACTACTCCGGGGTTTCCAATTTCTGTCGGCAAAACCGATGTTGCTTGTCTTAAACGTCGATGAATCTGATGCCTCTCGTGCAACCGACACTACTCTTGAAAGACTACAATTGCAGGACTTCGTCGCGGGTCCCGCAATTCGCGCTGTTAGTGTTTGTGCAAAAATCGAACTTGAAATTTCAGAACTCGACGCAGAAGACGGAGAACTGTTTCTTCAAGAACTCGGTTTGAACGGACCCGGCCTAGATCGGGTGATTCGGGCTGCCTATGAACTTCTTGGTTATCTGACATTTTTCACAACCGGAGAGGATGAGTGCCGTGCGTGGTCTATTCCTGAAGGGACAGTGGCACAAATAGCAGCGAGTGAAATACATTCGGATATTTCTAGAGGGTTTATTCGGGCAGAGGTTGTCGAGTACGATCATCTAATCACCCGACGCTCTGTTGCAGAGTGTCGAAAACACGCCGAGGTACGACTCGAGGGTAAGGAATACGTCGTTCAAGACGGCGACATCATAAACTTCAGATTTGCGACGTAATTTACGATGAAAATACTCATTACTGGTGGTGCAGGTTTTATCGGCTCCCATCTAGCGGAGCGGCTATTGAAGGAAGGTCATCAAGTCGTTGCAATAGACGACCTCTCGACAGGGGCGGTCGAAAACATCGACCATCTCAGGTCAAACTCAAATTTTACTTACGTAATCGACACTATCTTCAATGAAGCCATACTGGCTGAACACATTGATCGCTGCGACGCAGTATTTCATCTGGCAGCCGCTGTAGGTGTCAAGCTAATCGTGGAGGCTCCCGTTCGAACGATTGAAACGAACGTGCACGGAACGGAAGTCGTACTCAGGCATGCGAGCAAAAAAGGCAAACTAGTCATTATTGCTTCGACGTCAGAAGTTTACGGAAAACGTACCGTAGTTCCCTTTAGCGAAACCGCGGACTTATTGTTAGGCTGCCCTCACCAGCATCGATGGGCTTACGCCTGCAGTAAAGCCTTGGACGAATTCCTTGGCTTAGCTTATTGGAAAGAAAAACAACTTCCCGTTATTGTCGTGCGCTTGTTTAACACGGTAGGCCCACGGCAGACTGGCCGTTATGGCATGGTGATACCGAACTTCGTCAGACAAGCGCTAGCAGGTGAGCCGCTAACGGTGTATGGAACCGGGGAACAAACACGTAGCTTTGCGGATGTTACCGACGTAGTTAGTGCTTTTCTGTCACTGCTAAACCAACCCAAGGCTGTTGGTGACATTTTTAATATCGGTAATCCTGAAGAAGTTTCTATTCTGCAACTTGCAAAGCACGTTATCGAGCTTACTGGCACCACGTCACCAATTTTGACTGTGCCGTATGAAGAAGCCTACGAGTCAGGATTCGAAGATATGCCAAGACGGGTACCCGATATCAAAAAAATTAACGCGCTCACAGGATGGAGTCCTACGCTATCGCTGTCTGACATTCTTGATCGTGTAGTCACCCATATGAAGACCGTTTAGATTAGAGCATTCGACAACTCCATTCTTTTAAAAGTTTTATTAAACTAGATGGCCTTCCAACCGCAGCAGGGCTTTCTTGACCACCGACCCACCAGTAAATCCGCCAATACTGCCGTCGGAAGCAATGACTCGGTGACATGGAATCACGATAGGTAACGGATTTCTTCCGAGTGCCCCGCCAACAGCTCGACTCGCGCCAGGTGAACCAACGCGCTTTGCAGTTTCGCCATAACTAACAGTTTCTCCGAATGGAATGTGACTCGTAGCAAGTAAGACACGATAAGTAAAATCGGTTGACACTCTTAAGTCGAAAGGAATCGTGAATCGCGTCAGATGTCCAGAAAAATAGTTATGTAACTGGTCCAACACACCACTAACAGCACGCCGGTCCGGCAAAGCTTTCACCACGCGACTACCGAGGCGTGCAACATATCGAACTTGGTCGGTAATACCGAAAGTAACATCGAATAATCCATCATCAGAAATGGCAACAAATACAGGTCCTATCGGCGTCTCCAACGATCCGAATCGCACTAACGGCCTGCTGGCTATATTTGTATTTGCATTAGTTTTGCCGTTCATGTCGTGGAATCTCAGAGTCGGGGAAGGCGCAATCGACTAGATTCTGTTTGTCATTGTCCAGCCTATGCTACGCTGAGTTTCCAGTGACCCGTCGGGAAACCGCCTCATCCGCGGTACTGTCATCAAAAGAAGGCGACGGCTCGGCCTCCTCGCATCTTGCCAAATCGGCAGGCATTATCGGCACCGCGACACTCACGAGCCGACTACTTGGTCTTGTTCGAGATCAAGTACTTGCGTACCTCTTTGGCGCTGGCAATGCCATGGATGCATTTAATGTCGCGACCAGAATTCCCAACTTGATGCGAGATCTGTTCGCCGAAGGTGCAATGAGTGCCGCCTTCGTCCCGACGTTCACACGCCACCTGACGAAACACGGTAAATCACATGCATGGCGACTTGGAAACCAACTCCTAAGTGCACTCATCGTCGCAACTGGCGTGATCGTGATCGCCGGAATCATT
>DTWD01000494.1 GCA_012963185.1 Acidobacteriota bacterium | reverse complement strand
GTCCTGGTTCCAACTATAAAATTCGCATCACTGGGATTAACGATGCGACAAAAACTGACACAAGCGACAGTACGTTTTCGCTGAAATAATTACCTCGACGGGTGCCAGTCCAACGCCGCAACGTCACGTGAGAGAAGCGTCATGTCGACACTATTCGAGTTCTGCTGATATGGGATCAGTTGTGACGAGTATGGCCGTGGATCCGTGCCATGTCACTAACTGTTTTTGTCAAGCACTACTGCGGAAGTTTTTGTTGAATCGAATGGATCTTCGCTACGTTCGTCGCGAAATGAAAAGCTGCCAGGCGCCAAACGAAACAAATTAGACACCCTAATCAAAAAGCTCGCTCCTTGAGAGCACGTTGGTTCTCGTAGATCGATCCCTGGAATCTCGCGGCAGGCACCGGCAGCCTCACCGGCAGTGATTTCATACGAGGCACTAGACACTCAGAACCGCACACCAGATTCTGATTGAAAGTCTCAAATTCTGTAATTCCCAGCAACGGCCAGGCATCCGCCGCAGCATAGCCAATCAGCAGTAACGGTCGGGGCCTACTGGAATGGTTGACCGCCGAACCATGCAGGGTGCGAACGTGATGTATCGTGATCGAACCCGCCGGGCCGGTGAGCGCAATGGCACGCTTGCTCTCCTCAGCCACACTCGACGCTCGCACTGCACCGCTGAACACGCCATCAGTGTGGTGATCGTAGACCGGGCCGCGATGACTGCCTGGCACCACCATCAACGGCCCGTTGTCTTCCGTTAAATCTTGCAACGCAATGCCCACTGCAAGCACCGCATCGTTGGTATGCGGGTAGAAGGCCCAGTCCTGGTGCCACTCGACTGCCGCACCAAATCCGGCTGCTTTGATGTTGATCTTGGAATTGTGAAAACGGACGTTGTCGCCGATGAGAACACGGACCACCGACAACAGTTTTTCATTTCTCGAAAACTCCCTGTACACGTCGAACTGCTGCACAGGATCCTTGATCCGCCTCACCCGGGGCTCACCGTCTGGTTGATGCGGGGCTTCCAGGTCATGTACTGCGTCACTCTCAGCCTTGCCACGAGCGGCTTCGATCAGACGTTCCGTCTCGCTGCATAGGGGCGCGATCTCGGCAGCGGAAAAAAATGACGGCAAGACCAGGTAACCGTCTCGCAGATAACCGGCCTTTAGTGAATCATCGAGTTGCATAATCGGTTTCTTGTCGGGTGCCAAGATTGCTGAACATTCAAGACCTAGACTAGACTGTTGCCTTCCGAATCGAAAAAGAAGGCCCGTTCAAGATCAAGCCTGAGTTGTACGCTGTCACCCTCGTTAACCTCGCTCACGCCCTGGATGAGGACTCGCAGTTCGTGTCCCTGACAGTCAATCAGAATCATTGTCCGGCTCCCCATCAGTTCGTTGAGCTTGACGGTACCGGTCAGATCACCCGGCCCGTCTACGATCGAGACAAATTCTGGTCGAATACCAAGACAGATCTTACCGGAGCCGTGTCGTGCGACTTCACCATGGGACGCCGGAATCGGTACCGAAAATATTGACGAGCTCACTTGAGTGGCGTCACCTTTGTCTTCGATATGACAGTCGAACTCGTTGATTGGGGGAGAACCTATGAAGTTACCGACAAACCGGTTCTTTGGCCGGTGGTAGATATTATGGGGTGTGTCAACCTGTTGAACGACCCCTTCGTTCATGACCGCAATCTTGTCTCCGATGGTCAGTGCCTCCTCCTGGTCATGGGTGACAAAAACCATGGTAGTGTTGAGCTGCCGCTGGATCAGCTTGATCTCGGTTCGCATCTCGACTCGCAGCCTGGTGTCGAGTGACGCAAATGGCTCATCCAGGAGAAACGCATCGGGCTCCATGACCATGGCCCGGCCAAGCGCAACCCTCTGGCCCTGACCGCCCGACAGTTCCCTTGGATACCGGTCCAGCAGGTCCTCGATCTTCAGCATTTCGGCCGCACGATTAACGCGATGGTCAATTTCTTCTCGGCCGAACGTTTTTTTCATGTTCAGTCCAAACGATATGTTTTTACGGACGTTGATATGTGGGAACAGGGCGGTCGTCTGAAATACGAAAGCGAGGTTTCGATCCTTGGGAGCAACACCGGTCAGGTTACGTCCTCGAACAATGATCGCGTCGTCGTTATCAGGTGTTTCGAGTCCCGCAACACAGCGCAGCGTTGTTGTTTTGCCGCAGCCTGATGGGCCGAGCAGTACCAGCAGTTCACCCTGCTGAATGTCAAGGTCGACATCATCGCAAGCGATCACACCTGCGCTGGAGAAGGTTTTTCTCAGGCGATTAATCTGGATGCCGGATACGTTCTTATTCTGTTGAATCTGATTATCTTCCATCTGCCGACAATCCTCGTTAGGTTGCTGTCGCGAAAGTCTGCGACAGATATTTCTGCGCCATCATGTAAACCACAGTTGGCGGAATACCCGCGACCAACGTCATCACTGCCAGCATTTCCCATTCGATTCTCTCACCGCCGGCCGTGGCAATGTAGATCGCAATCGACGCCGTTTGTGGTCCACCACCTGTGGTGAGCATGTTCGAGAACAGGAAGTCGCTCCAGCCGTAAAGAAAAGAAAGGAACAAGACAGAGATCACCACCGGCTTCGCGAGCGGCACCATCACTTTGTAGAACGCCTGAAATTGAGTACAGCCGTAGACCATCGCTGCCTCTTCAAGATGGGGTGATAATTGGGCGAAAAAGCCGCGCAGGATCCACACGCAGTAGGGAACGGCAAAGATCTGGAATGCGAGCCACAAGCCGATAAAGGTGTTGAACAGACCGATCTTGATCCAGATGATCGTGATCGGCACGATAAGAAGGATGAATGGGAAGACTAGGGTACCGACAATAAGATAGAAGAATGTTTCTCGAAACTTGAAGTTCTTGCGCGCAAAAATATACGCCCCCGGTAGCGAGATGATCACGGCTAGTATCGCCGAGCCAAGTCCTGCTATCAGGCTGTTCAGCAGATACTTGTGGAAATCATATATGGTGAAAACATCGGCCCAGGCCTGAAAGCTGAGCTGTTCTGGCATCCAACTGGTTTCGAACACCTCACCTGGTTCCTTGAACGCGGTAACAATGATGTAGGCATAAGGGATCAGAATCAGTGCCAGTATCAGGAACAGTACAGCAAAAGAGATGATTCGCTCAGTCAGTCCAATTCGTGTGTAGTGTCCAGTCACTGTGAAAGCTACCCGTTGGCTTACAGGGAATGCCGGCGAAGATTACGCTGATACAGCCAGCCAAAAGGCAGCAGCAGTATGGCGGTAAATGCGACCAGGAAAAGGCCGACGGTGAAGGCCATGCCGAAATCACCGGACATGAAGGCAAAGCGGTACATCAGGATACTGAGGACACTGGTATCGTAGCCTGGCCCTCCCCCGGTGAGGGTGAAAGGCTGTTCAATCTTTGCCAGGTTAAACGCCAGGCGCAGCATAACGACGATCAGTATCGCTGTCTTGATGCGCGGCAGGGTGACAACAACGAAACGTTGAAACGTATTTGCACCATAGATTTCAGCGACTTCGTAATACTCCCGAGGAATGGACTGGAGTGAAGACAAGATGATCAGAAACATGAACGGCCAGAATGTCCAGGCCGCAACCAAGGTAATCAGCCACCTGGCCCAGGCCCCGTTCGAGAACCAATAGATCGGTTCATCGATGATGCCAAATTGCATCAGGTAATGCGGAACCATTCCCAACCCAGGATCAAGCAGGAAGAGCCAGATGCCACCCACGACGACTGGCGGCATGGTGTAGGACACGATCATAATCCCGCGCCACAGTGATTTGAAAGGGATGAAAGGCTGATTCATCACCAGTGCTGCCACAAGCGCTATAACGAGTTGGATGAACGTCGACAGGCAGTAAATAACGGTTGCGTGGATCGAATCCCAGAAATAATCAGCGTTGAGGAACTTAGTGTAGTTGTCTATCCCCCGCCACTTGGGTTCTCCCATGAACGGCCATAGGTGAAAACTCATCCAGACACCCTGGATGAACGGCAGCCACAGCAGAAAGAGCATGAATAGGCTGGTGGGTAGGAGAAACAGGATAATCAGTCGCCGTTCCTGCCGATGCAGCATGGGTCAACCCTCGTTGTTTGAACGAGAACCCGGGTACAAGGGGACTGCGTTGCACAATCCCCTTGACATCCCGAAATGGTATGGAACTAATCGTTACGCTCTGAGGGCGTCATTCACCTCGTTCGCGTAGGCCTTGAGCTCTTCTTCTACCGGCGCGCCCTGGAACATTTTCTGTCCATGCGGAGCCAGCAGGTTGTACTGAAAGTCAACAGACTTCGGATGGTTGGCCCATGCGCGTGGCGGAACAGGTGTTTCCAGCATCGCGATCATCGCTTCCGCGTACTTGTCCGGCGCCCCCATGAGGTCCTTCCAGGTGTCCTTCCGCGCGCCGAAGCCAGAAACCTTAGCGTAAGCAATCTGGTTCTCTGGCAGCAGCCATTCCTTGATGAACTCGAAAGCCGCCTCTTCCTTGATTGCTGCTTCGGACCCATCTTGCTTAACAATGCACATCGGAAACCAGGCCAAACACGCGTGCGAGCCGGAATTCCCTCCCGTAAGGGGAAACTGCGGCGACCACTGGATCGTACCATCTTTCATCTCGTCCGGAGCTTTGGTCAACAGGGTGCCACGGTTCAGGAGGTCTGCGTGGACGATGCTCTTGCGTCCTTTTATGAGTTCTTCAACTGAAGCTTCGTCTGAACTCTGTACCGTCTTCGGCGAACTCAATTTGTGTTTTCGATATACGTCGATGTAGAACTGAACCCCCTTGAACCAGGCCTCCGATGTTGCTGTCGAGTGTGACCAGGTGGCATCGAGGAAATCATCCGTCGTTGTGTCGACCGATCGAATCCAGCCGTTCAGTTGTGTGTCAGCGAAATCCCAGATCTTCCCGTAAACTTCCGTCGGATACTTGATGCCCGATGCCTGTAGCTCCTTGCAGAGTTCGATGTAGTGATCGGTATCACGAATCGGAAAGTTCTTGTCGAAGTCGATTCCCGCCTTCTCGAAGTGATCCCTGCGCACCAGAGCAGGGGCCTGTGCAATCAGGCCGAAGGGCAGGTCCATGATTGAATCGGCATCGGAGAATCCACTGTTCTGTTGCTTGATAATGGGAAACGTCCACTCGATCGCGGCACGCGTCGTTGCGTCCAAGTTATTGTCGATGAAGTCATTCATCGGCCGAAGGAAAGGACGAAGCTGGCCCGTCCAGCGTGCGCAGGCGTCGAACAGCGTCGGCTTGATACCCCCCTTCAGGTTAGTCCGGTACTTCGGGCCGATAATGTCGCCGTAACCGTTCCAGGACACATTGACCTTGGCGCCGGTGCGTTGCTCAAACGATTTGATGATGTCTTCACTCAGCTGTCGAACAAGCTTGTTCTGGACACCAATCATATTCCAGTAGTCAATGGTGACTCCCTTGAGATCGGTTTTCGCAGTTGCGAACAGCAACTCAGGGGTCAACGAGGTAGCGATTCCCAGTGCCGCAAGGCCACCGGAACGTTTCAGAAAGTCTCGTCGTTCACGATTGGTTGTACCCATGGTTTTCCTCCTTGTTTTCGTTAATGCAGAAGCTCAACGCCCACAGGAACCCGCAAGAGCATGCGCTGCTGGCGTCAAAAATAGCATCTGGTACGATTCAGTATAGACCTAACATGGAAACGCTTCCACCACCTCCGCAACCCGTCCGCGACTGGCGACAGGAGAGGAAATCGCAGAAACAGGCGGTGGTAGAGGGCAACCGTAAACCACTCAACGGTCACCGGTTCCCAGGGAGAGCCAGAAAACCACCCCAGGACCCCGTTGCCGACCTCTCAGTCACCCGCAACACCTGGCTGACAAGAATACGAAAAGCCGAGATTCCCCGAATCGATTTACATTAACGGCGAAATATCAATAAGTTATGAGCATTATCACTGAACCCCTAGGCAGCATTCGACTGGATGAACCCCTCGCCCACCGCACCCTCTACCGAAAAACTAAGTCTGTCAGAGATTAAAGAGAGTGCAGACAAATTTACTGTGATCGTTGATTGTTTGCGATAAGTAGTTAACCTTACACACCCGACCCAAGTACGCTGGTATGACTCATGCCTGTACGCTTACCTCAACTTTCCTTGCTAAATCCTCCGCTCTAAGGTGTGTAT
>DTWD01000493.1 GCA_012963185.1 Acidobacteriota bacterium | reverse complement strand
GACGATGGGGGCCCGTACTCCCCACCGGCACAGGCTGGCGCATTGTTCCGGCAGGTCTCTGTGTTTCGCAAGAGCATGAGACGCCACTCTCGCTCCAGTTCGTTCCGCCGCTGGGCCTCTGTTGTAAGGGCGGGAATCCTCCCGTTCGGAGGATCGACGACGAGCGACGTGCGTGGACCCGCCGGCTTTGCCGACGTGTAGACGGCATTGTACGCCCCGCTAACAAGCACCGATGGGCGATCGAGTTGAACCTGGTCCCGTGCGGCCCGCTCTTCGGTTGTCGCAAACTCTCGAGCGCCAATCTCGGGTGCCCGTTCTAAGGGCGTGGCGAACACATCGAGCCAGATGCCCTCCAGGTTCGGATGCCCCCACGCGGTCGCACTCGGAGCCTGGCCCCTCACCGACCCGGCGGTAACCTGCAGGAGCACCGTGACGGTTGTGAACACCGCTGCCACACCGAGCAACTCATGTAGTCGTCGCATTGAATCCTTCCTATACCTCGTGGCTGTCAGTTTGGCTGTTAACTTAGGACCGGCTCGAACGGCCCAGACAGCGCCTCAAACCCCACTAGGCCTACGCGCTACCGCTCAGCGATGGCATAGAGAAATCGGTGGCCGCGTAGATATATCTCGTCGTTAACAATTGCAGGCGACGCATCGAACCCATCATCTAACGTATTTGAGGCGAGCACCTCGTGCTTCCTGCCTTTTCGAATGACAATGGTCGTTCCGTCACGACCCGTAATGTAGACGCGACCCGAGGCACCGACCGGCGAGGCAAAGACGTTCGAGACCCCCTCAAGCCGCTGCCGCTGATAGTGCGCCTCGCCAGTCAGCGGATCAAACACGGACAGGATCCCGTCGTTACTCTTAATGACATAAAGCCCGTCGTCATACAGCAGTGGCGACGGCACGTACGGTGTGTCTCGATCGAGCTCCCAGATAATGGCATCGGTGTTAGTAATGTCACCACTCGCATCAGCCAATCGGATTGCCTGCAGATTGTTGCCACGATAGCCGCTCATCACGTAAACGATACCGTCGGCATAAACTGGTGATGGGATTGCGTTCATCGTCGTGCCGTGGCTCCGCCAGACGATCCGTCCCGTCTCGAGGTCGTAGCTCTGAACGCTGTCCATCGCTGGAACGATCACCTGTCCGTGTCCCTCATGCTCGACGATAAGCGGTGTGGCCCAGGTGTCGATCTCGTTTCGGTTCACTCTCCAACGTTCATCACCCGTCCGTCGGTCGAGCGCCACAACAAACGACTGCCCTCCGATGTGGTCCCATGTCACCACTAGTGTGTCGCCATGTAATGCCGGTGTCGTGCCTTCGCCAAACGCGTTACGCATATAACGCGTACCGAGATCGACATCCCATTGCAGGTTGCCGTTCATGTCGTAGGCGTACAGGCCCCAGGAACCGAAGAAAGCAAAGAGATACTCACCGTCAGTCACCGCCGATCCAGAAGCGAATGTGCCGTTGGGTGCTTGGTGTCCCTCGTGGGGCACTTCCTCGCGGGCAATCCGTTGCCAGGCGATTTCACCTGTCTCACGATCGATAGCAATTACGGTGAAGCGGTGCATAGGGACCGCCCTCACCCCACGGCCGCGTCCTCTGCGCGACCGAGGTGCCTGTTTACCATCGTCTACTGCCGCGTCCAATGGAACTGGGGCGCCAACCGGCACGGCGGTAAGCAGAAACACCTTGTCTTCCCAGACAATCGGGGACGCTGTGCCGCGACCGGGGACTTCGACTTTCCACCGAACGTTCTTTGTCTCGTTCCATTCAAGGGGTGGACTGCCACGCTGTGCGACACCGGTTCCATCAGGCCCGCGCCATTGACCCCAAAACCGATCGGAGTCCGGAGATTGTGCCGCCGCCGGTATAACCCAAACAACAGTGATCCACGAGACCGCCATTACCGCCAGCCATCCAGTCGTCGAAGCTGGGTGCGTTAGAGCTTCCATGGCGGACTTCATGACCGACCTCCTCCTCTAATACCTCTCTCTGCACAGCCGAGCAACCCGAGGATACACGCGCTCGCCCCAACATTGTAGTCAAAGGTCGAAATGGGTTAGAGCAGATCCGTGCCAACATCCTTCGCGATTCATCAGAACCTACGAACGCGTCAACCGCCTCCGGATCACAACGCTCCGGCTCGACGGTGATCGACCCGTCGCGCACGAAACAGTCGGTATAAAAAGAGCCGCGCAGCAACCAGATTAACCCGGTCATCACATACCCAGACCACTGGGGAGGCCTTGCACGCGCCGAAGTAGTGCGATTTGTCCTGCATGGTAGCCCGTATGAAATGCAGTCGCTCCTAGCAACGCACCCAACGTTGGAAATAACTCTCTAACCGGGGAGGAGTCCGGTAGTGGCTTGGCCAAATCCGAATCAGTCAGGGAATCCAGTCGAGACAGGGCCGAATCGATTGAAGTTCCCACGGCCTGCCTCAGTTCGTCCAGCGCTGGGTACTTCGCTCTGTCCGCCACCGGCTGACTGCCCATGGCAAACATCTCAACATATGTCTCAGGCAGCACCGGGTCCAGCCCCAGTGCTGGGCGGGTAACTTGATCGAACGCCCATGCTACATGCCCGACATTCCAAATGATATGAGACCGTGACGGCAGAGCCTGGTACGTCAGGTGTTGGTCCTGTAAATCGTCAGAAAGCACCGTGTTAAACAGTCCGGATAAACCTGAAAAAGACTGCTTGTGTGCTTCAACCCCACTATTCTCGGCCATGAGTCACCCTCTTCGTTTATGTGTCTGAGGCAGGGGAAGCACGAGACCCACGATGTCCCAATTTCCCACTAACTCGGGTCGATCCTACCG
>DTWD01000492.1 GCA_012963185.1 Acidobacteriota bacterium | reverse complement strand
GGTGGCAACGACAGATTTTTCTCTGCTTGCTGTTGTCGACACGATCAATATCTGTGTGCCGACACCGCTTCGTAAGACAAAAGACCCGGACCTGTCCTATGTTGTGAAGGCTGTTGAACAAATTGCTGCGCATCTGCGGTCTGGGCAGTTGATAATTCTCGAGTCAACTACATATCCGGGAACGGTGACCGAGGTTGTCCAACCAAGGCTCGAGAAGAAAGGGTTACGGGTTGGGACAGATTTTTTCTTAGCGTTTTCGCCAGAGCGTGTGGATCCGGGTAATGCCGAGTGGATGACTCGTAATATTCCGAAGGTTGTTGGTGGAACTGATCCCCACTCTACCGAGGTGGCGGCAGCGTTGTACAACCTCATTGTTGAAACGGTTGTGCCGGTTTCATCAACACGTGTAGCTGAGATGGTCAAACTGCTTGAAAACACATTCCGTGCAGTGAACATCGGATTAGTCAATGAACTCGCGTTAATGTGTAGGGATTTAGACGTTGATGTATGGGAAGTTATTGATGCGGCAAAAACGAAACCGTTCGGCTTTATGCCGTTTTACCCCGGACCTGGCCTTGGTGGACACTGTATTCCCATTGACCCGTTCTATCTAAGTTGGAAGGCTCGCCAGAATGGATTTGAAAGCCGTTTTATTGAACTGGCGGGCCACGTAAATGCATCGATGCCTCGCTATGTGGTCGAAAGGGTCGCTGAAGCACTAAACAGTCGAAAGCGGTCGGTGCGTGGTTCACGCGTACATCTTTGTGGGATGGCCTATAAGGCGAACGTGGGGGATGTTCGAGAGTCTCCGAGTCTTGATATCGCGAATCTTCTAATTCGCCAGGGTGCAAATGTGAGTTACAGTGATCCACACGTTGCAGTCTTGCGTGAAGCGGGTCTTGCGCTCGATGAGGTGCCGCTCAAGCAGGCTTTAGAAGATGGCGTAGATGTTTCGGTTATAACGACCGACCATGACGGATTTGATTATGATGCGATAGTTCGCCTGTCTCCAGTGGTGGTTGACACACGTAACAGCTTGCGTGGAATTGACGCTGGACATATCTTCCGTCTCTAGCAAATGTCGAAACGCGCCGTTATCACTGGTATTACTGGTCAAGATGGGTCTTATCTCGCTGAACTCCTGTTGGGTAAGGGATACGAGGTTGTGGGCATCACTCGTCGACTGAGTGCCCCGAACCACTGGCGTATTGCCCATCTTCAAGATCGAATTGAACTTCGTCCGGCAGACTTACTCGACCAGCTTTCACTCATTCGTGTGGTCGAAGATGTGCGCCCGCATGAGTTCTATAACCTTGCGGCGATGTCATTCGTCCCTGCATCGTGGGATCAACCGATGCTTACGGGTGAGTACAACGCCCAAGGGGTCACTCGCGTAATGGAGGCCATTCGGCAGGTTGACACGTCCATCAAGGTCTACCAGGCGTCATCGAGTGAGATGTTCGGTAAGGTCCGGGAAACACCGCAGACAGAATCAACACCGTTCTATCCGCGGAGTCCGTACGGAGTTTCAAAAGTGTTTGCCCATTACATGACAGTGAATTACCGTGAGAGTTACGATTTGTTTGCCGCGTCTGGCATTCTCTTTAATCATGAATCGCCTCGCCGCGGGTTAGAGTTTGTGACTCGGAAAGTGACGGATGGCGTCGCGAGGATTAAGTTAGGATTAACTGATTCGTTGTCACTCGGTAATCTTGACGCGCACCGAGATTGGGGTTTTGCTAGTGACTATGTGAGAGCGATGTGGGAAATGTTGCAGCGAGATACTCCTGAGGACTACGTCATTGCCACGGGATTGAGTCATTCGGTTCGTGATCTTGTTGAAGCAGCGTTTGCCCATGTTGGTCTTGACTGGCAGAACCACGTTCGGACAAGTTCCGCATTGTTGCGTCCGGTTGAGGTGGAGCATTTAATTGGTGATGCCTCGAAAGCGCGGTCAGATTTTGGGTGGCAGCCGTCGATTGATTTTTCAGGTTTGATACAGATGATGGTTGATGCTGATTTAGAACGGGTCAATAGTAGTAAGACCACTGTTTAACGAGAGAAATCAAGGTATGTCTCGCTTTAGTCAAAATGTCGATGCCGCTGCTAACTCAAGTTGGGTTTTTACTCGGCTTCGCACCATTTTGAGAGCGAGTGTTGTGTTCAATATTGCAGGTACTGCGGTGCGCTCAATTAGTGGTCCATTGGCGGCTATTGAACGTAGCTTGCAGGGACGCGTAGCGAATGATCGACGTGTCGAAGACGACCAATGCGTGGCCTCGCTCGTTGAGCGAAGCGTTTTGATACGAAACGTGGAGCGACTAGTTGTCGTACCAGTGATAGCGTTTCGTGGTGCTCGTCTGAGCTATTTCCTTGGCTGGTTGGCCCACTTGGAACTTCCGAAACGTCTGCGTCTAGTCGGTGTGTCGCTAAGTGCTGCGCTTGTGGCGCATACGGTAGCGGTTTCGTTGGCTGGGGTTTCAATACAAATTCTAGGTTGGGGTATTCGTTGTGGGTTGGTTGTGATTTGTCTTCTTTTTTGCTTTCAGTCTCAAGCGATGGCCGCGGCGTGGTCAGCTCGCTGGAATCGCAACGATTATTCTTGATTACAAAAGCCGACGAGAAATTCTTGCTGGAGCAGTCCGTCCACCATCCACGAGCTAACAGAAAGCTTATTATTTTAGCTATTCCCATTTTTTGAGCCCGTCAGGCTAATTCTTGACAGGTCTAGTTAATGGCCTGATAATCATGTGTTCAATTTGTGAACGCTAGTGTTTTGACCTTTTGGTCCATCACTACAGGTTTCCTCGATTCTGTAAGTGACAGGCACGGAGTGCCTTTTGTCGGGACCTTTAACGCCGTTGGCTACCGTTGGATATAGCGGCGTGTTGAATTTCATTCGCAGACGCTTATGAAAGTTGAAGAACGACGAGAACTAGCTGTTCTTGAAGCGGTAGAGCGAGACGAACAGATTACTCAGCGTAGCCTTGCGTCTGCGCTTGGCATCGCGCTCGGCTTAGCTAACTTGTACTTAAAGAGATTGGTGAAGAAGGGATACATCAAGTGCGTTAATGTCAGGTCTAACCGGTTGCTCTATCTCATAACGCCGAACGGTATTGTTGAAAAAACACGTTTGACATACGAGTTCATCGACTATTCATTGGATCTTTATCGTGGTGTGCGGAAGAACCTGAAGACTGTGCTTGAGCCACTTGTCCAATCGGGATTGACGAGTATTGCCATATACGGGACCGGAGAGGCGGCCGAACTGGCCTATCTGTCTTTGCGGGAGCTGGGCATTGAGCCTGTTGCAATTGTTGACGTGGCACCAGGTGGTCGGTTTCTTGGAATGACCGTTCAATCAGTAGCCGATCTTAGCGCTACAAATTATGATCGGATCATTGTGGCGTCGCTCGACAACGGAGAGGCGATCAGAGATGAACTTGTGCGCCGTGGTGTCGACAGGGACAGTATTCTGCTAATACTACATAAACTTGGAAACTCAGTATCAATTAGTAACGAAGGTCGAGAACGTGTCCGAAAACACACATAGAGCAGGGTGGCAACCGTGCCAGCGGGGAGTACGCTAGTTATGGCATCTGCGAGTCGAAAGCTATGGCTTGGGCTTTGTGTGTCGTTGTTTGTGACGGTCGCGTTGTTCGTGACGGTGCTTGCCGTCGATGTTTATCTGCATCACCGGCATGAAATGAATGCCGGTCTCAATTATCTGGGGCTATCGGGGTCCGGTACTTGACGATAAGCAGGATGGCGAGCGTCGGATTGCGGGAGTTGGTGGAAGCACGGCATTTGGCTATGGAGTGACGTGGCCAGATGCGTTCCCCGCACTTCTTGAACAAAAACTGAACGATGTTTCGCAGAGTGGTGCGATGTACACCGCTGCTAACCTTGCGTATAACAATGAAGGCGCATATTCGTTTAAGTACACACTCCGTGATTATGCATACCTCGACTACGACCTCGCCATTTTGTATACGGGGTATAACGATATATCAACCGATGAGAATAGACAGGTGCATAGGCATGAGTCTCCCGTCTTTACTCTAACCGGGTACATGCCTATCTTTCCCCTTATTTTTTCTGAAAAGGCAATGATGCT
>DTWD01000491.1 GCA_012963185.1 Acidobacteriota bacterium | reverse complement strand
CCGCGTCAATCCCCGCCACAACGTCTATCTCATCGGGATCGAATGGCTCCAGCAGATCATCAAGCATGTCGTTAAACGATTGTCCGTTGACGTATGCCGCCGACGGATCGAGCCACGCAAACTGGTCGCCTTTGACGTTAGGAGCCATGTTGTTGAGATACCAGCGCTGACTTCGTGCCGACGAACCCTTTTTACCGTCCAGCACATCCTGACTCTCTCTACAGACACTCATGAGGTGCGCAAGCTTCGACCGATCAATGTTGTAGAAGTCACCCGGGAAATTAATACCTGTCGCAACCAAGATGGCATCAACCAAGGAACGATAAAGATGAATATTCTCCGGCGTCACCCCCGATGCGATCGCTAGTGGGCGTTCTGGCAAAGCCTCTCTGAACGCCTTGATCTTAGAAAGCTCCGCAGCACTGCCGGTCGCCACACCTGACGTTGTAACCACATCCATCCATTGTCCCGCTCGAGTGGCAGCCGTTCCGTAACCATCGGTGCTTACCGTGCGCTGCTTCTTAAATGCCACACCACCAAAGTACGTTCCATTCCATCCACTGGCCGCACGAACATCCGCGATCTCCAATGCCTCAACCTGATCTGTCTTGCGTTCATCGATGCACCCATCGTCAGCCCAGTAGGCATCAACCGGGATACCATTCTGTTGAAGATCCCCTAAACGTAGAAAAGCATCCTTGCCGGTAACCGCAAGGAAATTAACACCGAGCCAAAGGTTAGGAAACAACTCACGAAGCTCCGTGATAATAGGAATAAAGGGTTCAACGCCAAAATCATGGTTAATCAAAAAAACACCCTGAACGCCCTGCGAAATCGCTATTTCAACGTTACGACGAACCTGCCCAAGCTCCTGCACGTGGATAACCGGCAGCACGCTCGGACCGACACACTTGAACAAGCGGTGGAACTCAGAGCGCAACATGTAGGTCATCGTGGACGGCATAGGAGTCATCATAAAACCTTTGGCTTAAAGCACAGGCATAAGCGGGGCGCTCCTGTCAGCCCAAAATTATTTTATTCCACAGATTTGATCTCACAATAACGCTGTAAGCTATTGACGCCGAATGCCTAACACGAGCATCGGATGTCTCCAGTGACCTTACAACAACGTGGCGGCTGTCGCCCTCGGTAGTCGATTCGAACTTTTCCATTGCTGTCCACTCTAAAAACAGGGAATATCGGCATGCGCACTATAACTCGACCCAAAGCTTATAACGGAGCCATATACGATGAGGAAAAATCGACCAACTGGACCTGCCACGCGGACAGACTTAACCCGTAGAAAAATCATCAAGGGGGCCGGTGCCGCGTCCGCGGCCACGGCACTCGGTGCACCACTAATACTCGTTCCACCACGGGCACAGGCCGCTACTGAACTCAACATGATTGCCTGGTATGGCCACGGCGAGCCGGACATGGTGAAGGAATTCGAGGCAACGCATAACGTTAAGATTAAAGCCAAATATTATGCCGGCGGCGATAATATGTTGGCCTTGATCTCCCAGTCACCACCAGGGACCTATGACCTAATTCTGTCCGACGGAGAGTTCGTGCAACTCCTAAACGAGGCCGGGTACATCGAGGAGATGAACCCCAACGAATATCACATGGACGACCTCTACGACGAATACGCAAACTTTCCTGGACACTGGAAAAATGGAAAACTATTCTCGGTGATTGTCCGATTTGGTTATCTTGGCGTGTCTTTCAATACTACTGTGATCAGCCACGAAGAAGCGATGGACTACAACATCCTCTGGGACAAAAAGCTAACTGGCAAGGTCGGTCATTTTGACTGGCATCTTCCCAATCTCGGCTGCCTGAGCCTTCGTGATGGAAACGACAAGCCGAGCCCATTTGATATCAATGATGGCCAGTGGAAAAAACTGCAGGAGACAACGCTGTCACTCAAACCCCAGGTTGGTGGTTATTTTGATTACGGTGGAACATTCGCCTCTCTAAAGAATGGTGAAATTGATGCCATGTGCGGGATTGGTGATTGGATTACGGGCGTTGTTCAAAAAGACGGTGCCCCAGTCGATTCTGTCGTACCCAAACAGGGTGGCATTCAGTGGACTGAGTCCTATTCGATCGGCAAAGGATCCAAGAAACAGGATCTCGCAAAGAAGTTTGTCCGCTACATCACCTCTGGTGCAGGCCAAGTGCGATCTATCCAGATGGCGGCTTACCCCGGAATGTCGCCGTACAAGAGTGGCTGGAAGGCGATCAACGCGGCAAACCCGGCTGAGGCGAAACGACAGCGGATGATATTTGACGGACCGAACTGTATCGATGACCTACGCGACGGCCGTATCCACTTTCGCGGGGTACCGAAACAGCAGTCGCTCGAGGACTGGAACGACTTTTGGTCGGAATACAAAAACGCCTGAGCATCAAGAATGACCCGGGCTGGAAGCACAGCCGGCCCGGGTCGTGCCTTTCTCGAGACTTCGATAGGTTGGGGCACTCCAGGCTGGGAACTGGTCGGCGAATCTATGAAGTGATCCGATGCAATGCCTGATTTGCCCGGCACCACCATTACGCGCCATTTG
>DTWD01000490.1 GCA_012963185.1 Acidobacteriota bacterium | reverse complement strand
CCGCGACATCCTTGACGGCCGCTGCCAATTAGGTCAATTTACAGAACCCGGCGGTAGTGATCCAACGATTGCGCCCGGAGCACTGCTTGATGCGACGGCTCGACTTGACGGACCCTGTTTTATTGGAGCGAGTTCGACCGTTCACAGCAACGCAATCATCACGAGTTATAGCGTGATCGGATCAGGCGTAGTTGTTGGCTCTGAAGCAGCCGTCCACCAGTCGATCATTTGGCCTGATTGCCATATCGGGCAAGGAGCATGCATCGATGGCGCTATCGTTGGTCACCGATGCCAAGTCGGCGCCTATGCCCAACTCGGGCCTGGTGTGGTTCTCGGTGACGATTCTGTAATCACGGCGTACACAAAAATGAGCGAGACCTAACCACGGAGCCCATGACAACAATCAATCCTGACATTTTCAAGGCGTACGATGTTCGCGGAATCTTCCCGACACAGATTGATGCCGACTCTGCATTCTTAATTGGTCAAGCCTTTATCGTCTATCTCGCCGCAAACCGCATCGCGGTTGGTCGAGATATGCGGACATCAGCTCCAGAAATCAGTTCCGCATTCATCCAGGGCGCTTGCAAACAAGGAGCCGACGTCGTTGATTACGGCATGATCGGAACCGACATGCTCTACTACGCGGTTGCCCGAGGTAATTTCGACGGCGGCGCTGAGATTACCGCTTCACACAATCCGAAGGAATACATTGGCCTGAAGTTAGTACGCCAACATGCTATTCCACTCAGTAGTGACGCTGGGATCGGAGATATCCGAGACATGATCCTTCACAATCAGATCCCAACCGGAACAACAGCGATAGGAAGCCGTAGCCAAGCTGACATCTTGAGTCCCTACTTGGAGCATGTCCATTCATTTATCGACCTCGGCTCTATTAAGCCATTCCGTCTCGTCCTGGACGCTGGAAGCGGCATTGCCGGCATGGTTGCGCCACCATTACTCAAAGACCTGCCTTGCCACACAACCGAACTTTGTTTTGATGTCGACGGCACCTTCCCACATCACGAAGCAAACCCACTCATCGAAGAGAACAGGCGAGACATCGTCAACCGCGTCGTTGCTGATTCTGCCGACGCAGGAATCGCGTGGGACGGAGATGCAGACCGCTGTTTCTTTATCGATGGCAATGGCGGATTCGTCCCTGGCGACTTCATCACCGCACTGCTCGCAGAAGCCTTTTTACGAAAAACTCCAGGTTCAACAATTGTGTACGACGTGCGAGCCAGTTATGCCGTCAAGGACATCACCAAGGCGCACGGTGGTTCGTCATTAATGAACAGGGTCGGACACGCATTTTTCAAGAAACGCATGCGCGATGAAGATGCCATCTTCGGGGGTGAGGTCACAGGCCACTACTACTTTAGAGATAATTATTTTGCAGATAACGGTTTCATTCCTGCGCTCCTACTGCTCGAATTGATGTCTATCCGGGAACAAACACTCGCAGAACTGTTGGCACCGCTCAGAGACAAATACTTCATCACGGGCGAGCTCAACACTGACATGCCTAATATGACAACGGTCGCTGAAACGATCGATCGCCTCGCAGCGCATTACCAAGATGGCCATGTTTATCGGATGGACGGTGTCTCCGTCGAATACGACACATGGCATTTCAATGTCAGACCCTCGAATACAGAACCACTTATTCGACTTAATCTCGAAGCAACGACCCAGGCAGAAATGGAAGACCGTCGCGAAGAAGTCCTCCAACATATTCGACGTGTCTAGTTCCGCTTCGGTACAATGCCACTATCGCCGAGCGGGAGTAACTCAGCGGTAGAGTGCGACCTTCCCAAGGTCGAGGTCGCGGGTTCGATTCCCGTCTCCCGCTCCATT
>DTWD01000489.1 GCA_012963185.1 Acidobacteriota bacterium | reverse complement strand
TCTAGCCGACACCGTCTAGACCTAACAATGCGCATCAATCGTCGGCGCATGAACAATATTCTGAGTCAGCCCACCGTCGGAAACTCGGACAATCGTGTCAGACCAATCGATAATTGCTCTTGATCACGGTACTGCAATTGATAGAGGGTGTGGTACAGGCCACGCTGTGCAAGTAGTTCTTGATGGTTTCCAATTTCACGGAGCTCACCCTTATGGAACACCAAAATTTTGTCCATGTCCTGAACCGTCGATAACCGATGCGCAATAGCAATCGTTGTTCGATCTCTCATTAACGTACGGAGTGCATTCTGAATGAGGTGTTCCGTATCTGTATCGACACTCGCCGTCGCTTCATCAAGAAGCAAGACATCGGGCGCGAAAGCCAGAGCCCGCGCAAAAGAAAGTAACTGCCTCTGACCAGTAGATAATGTCGTGCCTCGCTCAGCGACTTTCCCATCAAAACCATCTGCGACACGTTCGATGAAGCGGTCCGCTCGCACGCTAGCCGCAGCTGCACGAACTTCTTCGTCCCCAATCTCTTTATGACCAAGCCTGATGTTTTCTCGGATCGTGCCAGAAAAAAGATAGACATCCTGTAATACCAATCCAAACTGCTTCCTGAGAGCGTCCAATTTTATCTCGCGAATATCGACCCCATCAATCGTAATTCGTCCTTGATTGACGTCATAAAAGCGCATGAGCAAATTAAGCAGCGTCGTCTTACCAGCGCCAGTCGCGCCAACAACACCGACTCGTTCTCCAGGAGAAACCTCGAAGGACACATCCCGCAAAACAAACTCTTCATCTCGATACGCAAACCACACGTGCTCAAATCGAATATGTCCTCCACCGCGCATGGGCTGAGATTTGGCGTCAGGCGGTGACGTCACTAATGGCGGAGTGTCAAGTAAATCGAAGATTCGTTCGGACGATGCCATCGCCGACTGCATGACGTTAAATTTTTCCGCAAGGTCACTAATAGGCTTAAAGAATCGCTGCGAGTACTGCAAAAACGCCACGAGTGCACCGAGTTCAACCGTTCCTTGAACAACGCGGCCGCCGCCATACCAAATAAGTAATGCCGTCGCGACTGACCCCAATAGCTCAATCGCTGGATAGAACGTCGCGTAATAAACAATCGAAGCAACATGTGCATCCCGGTGTCTGCTATTAATGTGATCGAATTGTTCGTAATTTCTCCGCTCACGCCCGAAGACCTGAACAGTCGCCATTCCGGTAATGTTTTCGTGCAAGAACGCATTAATCTTCGCAATCCACCCGCGCACCTGACGATACGAATCGCGTGCATTACGCCGGAACCAATGAGTCACCCATGCAATGAATGGCAACACCGAAAATGCGAGAAGGGCTAACCGCCAGTCCATCACCACGAGAACAACCATAATTCCGAACAATGTGAACACATCACGAAATACCGAGATAACACCAGACGCAAAAAGGTCATTCAGCGTGTCAACATCCGTTGTCACTCGTGTCATCAAACGTCCGACTGGGTTTCGATCGTAAAAACGAACATCTAGGCGCTGCAGATGTCGATAGATCTCCATTCGAAGGTCATACATGATGCGCTGCCCCATCATCTGCATCGTGAATGTCTGGAGATACTCCAGAATAAATGACCCTACAAGTACGACAAGAAATGCAAACGCAATACGGTCGAGCCCTTCGAGATTCCCCGTCGTAATATGATCGTCAATAGCCAGCTTCGTTAGATAAGGTTGCGCCAATTGCAGTACTGAATAGCCAATGATGCTGACAAGGGCGACCACAACCGCTCGACGATGCGGACGCAAATAGCCGAGGAGTCGCCGCATCAAGCGTGCGTCGTAGGCTTTCCCGAGTACTTCTTCGTGTTGATCACTCACGATTCTTCCAAGGCCTGCTGAAGCAGTTGCTTGCGATGAAGGCTGCTATAGAGTCCATCAATAGCGACCAGCTGGTTATGCGTGCCGCGCTCCACAACACAACCATCATCAAGGACAAGAATTAGGTCAGCCGCACGAACCGTCGAGATCCGATGCGCCACTACAATTGACGTGCGGTCACGCATCAAGCCGCGCAGTCCAGAAAGAATTTCTTCTTCCGTTTGCGTGTCAACTGCCGACAACGCATCGTCAAGAATCAGAATACGAGGGTCGGTGACTAATGCACGCGCAATCGCCACACGCTGTTTCTGTCCGCCAGAGAGAGTGATGCCTCGCTCACCAACTGCAGTGTCAAACCCTTTTGGAAACTGGTCAATATCGGCCTCCAATCGTGAAAGCCGGACTACTTCTTGAACCGTCTCATCCGTAACCGATGACAGCGCACCAAACGAGATGTTTTCACGCATGCTGTCTGAAAACAGGAACGGCTCTTGCGATACGTATCCGATCGCACGCCGTAATTGGCTCAACGGCATGTCTCGGACATCCATCCCATCCACGAAGACCGTACCAGGCGGAGGGTCGAAGAGTCTCGGAATGAGTTCTACAAGTGTCGACTTTCCAGAGCCCGTAGGACCGACTAGCGCCAACATCTGCCCAGGTTGAACCGTAGCGGACACATTCGAAAGCACGTTTCGGCCGTTGTAAGCGAAGGTCAGATCGCGAAACTCGACCTCACCACGCAGACTGTCGGCTCGTGTGCCAATACGGGATCGCACAGCTGCCGAATCACGGATACTGGGTTCTACTTCAAACACAATTAACATTCGTTGCCACGCTGCCATCCCGCGCTGCAACATATTGGTAACCCAACCGAACGCAATCATTGGCCAACTCAGCATCACAACGTACGCGTTGAAAGCAACGAACTCGCCAATCGTCATCCGTCCAGCAATGACATATTGACTACCCATCCACAGCACGACCAGTCCCGACAAGCCGAGAAAAAGGGCTAGGCTCGGATGGAATGCTCCTTGTAGCTGTACCAATGCTCGACTCCGTGCAACGTATTCTTCATTCGCGATTCGAAATCGTTCGATTTCAATTGGTTCACGTCGGTATGCTCGAACCACTCGAACCCCTGCCAGTGCCTCTTGAACAATCGCACTGAGATCAGCCAACTGTTCCTGGATTTTTTCTGACCGCTTGTAAATAGCACTGCCGAACCACTTCACAACAACCGATACGATTGGCAATGGTATGAGCGCATAAAGTGTCAAACTTGGTGAAATCGACAGCATCAAACCAAGTGCAACCGCAAACGTGATCGTTGTCGTAGCGGAATACATGATTGCTGGTCCGACCATCATGCGAACAGCCGCCAAATCATTTGTGGCGCGGGACATGAGGTCGCCGGTTCGGTTTGCTTGAAAATAAACCAGCGGTAACCGTTGAAGATGCGAAAAAAAATCATTCCGAAGATCACGCTCGATCTCCCGAGATGCACCGATGATGATCCGTCGCATCAAAAAACGACAGAGCCCGCCGCCAATCGCGATACCAACAAGACTGACGGCATAGAAGCCGAGCGACGGACCGTTTACAACAGCGTCAATACCAGTAAGACCCAAGTGGGTCGTTAAATGATCGATAGCAAGCTTGAGAATCCATGGCGCAATGAGATTAATCGCTGTAGCGAGTACCAAGAACACAGCACCGACCGCAAAGCGGTAGCGATAACGAAAGAGATAGGGATAGATCTTCGATGCAGCCACAGACATTAACCTCTCAGAATAACAGTTGTCCGATCCGACTTACGAACCTGACGGCAACAATGGTGAGACGCTGCAGTTCCTCCCGTTGGCACGATCAGTGTTCCATGTTCGTGCTCGTACTCCTCTTTTGCACGTCTCCTATCACGATTATCCCGACGCATGCACAAGACGTCGAATACATCTGGTCAATTGAGAATTCGCTCTGGAACGGGCCGAGCGTTGGAGAGGACTACACGATCGAATTGACGGGTGGTCTTTGGGAACCCACGCCTGCAGTGATCGCATCAAGTGAACAATTCGGCATTCTGGGAAGTAACATTGATTTTCGACGAGACCTGGGCTTATCGAGGCGCCAACAACCAGACTTTCGGATCACACTTAAAACTGGTCATAAGCACAAACTTCGTGTCTCAGTCACCCCAATCGCATATGCACAGCAGGTTCAACTCGAACGGCGACTGGTGTTCCAGGGTATCGCGTACGATGCCTTCGAAACCGTCAGTTCCACACTGCGGTGGAATGCATGGAGGTTTGGCTATGAATATGATGTGATTTCTCGTGACCGTGGTTACTTCGGGTTGTTGCTCGAAGCCAAATATCCACAACTTGAAGCCAGCATCACAAGTGCCGACACTCACGAATATGTCCGTGCGAAGGCGCCTATTCCCGCGGCCGGTGGAATTCTACGACTCTACCCCACTCGCTTTACAGCA
Source organism: Acidobacteriota bacterium (assembly GCA_012963185.1). The sequence continues at coordinate 1,678 of DTWD01000489.1, read as the reverse complement.
ATTACCGCCGAATTCACCGGTTTTAAACTTCCAGCTAGCTACTCAGATAACTATCGTGCTCAATACGTCGAATTTGAGGTATTCACAACAATCAATCTTTCACGAATGTTCGGCGTAAATCTTGGCTATCGGTCAGTGGACCTGAGCTACCTGGTTAACCGAGACACAGGCGATCTCAAACTTGACGGACTCTATGTATCAGGAACATTCCGTTACTGACCTCGTTCCTCAGCCTCAATCGACAGGTGCCGTCGTCACAGGAGACCCAAACGTCGTATTTCTGATCTTGGCGAGACGTCGATCGGCTTCCAATAGCGTTTCGTCACGCTTGCAGAAGCAAAAACGTACTTTCGTATTTCCAAGCTTCGGATCGTGATAAAAACTACTACCAGGCACCGCGGCGACACCGACATCAGTCACCAACTGACGCGCAAACGCGACGTCATCATCTGCACCAAAATGGGCAATATCAGTCATGATGTAATACGCACCGTGTGGTTTGTAACAAACAAATCCATGGCGCTGCAACATCTCTAACAGCGTGTCCCGCCGCCGCTGGTATGTAGTCGCCAGGTCTGTGTAATACGACGCAGGTGACAAAAGCGCAGCCGCACCAGCTTCCTGCAGTGGAGCTGCAGCTCCGACCGTTAGGAAATCATGCACCTTTCGAATGGCACCGGCTAAGACGGCTGGCGCAATGGCCCAGCCGACACGCCAACCGGTCACACTATAGGTTTTTGACAAACTGTTAATCGTAATTGTGTAATCGAGCATCCCTTCGATCACGGCCATCGGCACATGTTCTGTTCCGTCATAAATAATGTGTTCATAAATTTCATCGGTTACCGCTAGGACGCCCCATTGTTGGCATAGCTTTGCAATGACCGTTAGTTCGTCACGCGAAAACACTTTCCCGGTCGGGTTATTTGGAGAGTTAATGATGATGGCCTTCGTTCGATTCGAGAACGCAGCAGCCAACTCTTCTTCGTCGAATCTCCACTCCGGTTCGCGTAAGGTCACATAACGAGGAACCGCGCCTGAGAGGATCGCGTCAGGACCATAGTTTTCATAAAACGGCTCAAACACAATCACCTCGTCACCAGGATCAACAATGGCCAACATCGTCGACATCATGGCTTCCGTGGCACCACAACACACCGTCACTTGAGTCTCTGGATCGACCGTCACGCCATAGTGTTCAGAAAAATTACGACCAATCGCCTCTCGCATGACCGGTGCTCCCCACGTCACGGCGTACTGATTGATATCATTTCGAATCGCTGCACACGCCGCCTCCTTCACCGCATCAGGAGCCGGGAAATCAGGAAACCCTTGAGAAAGGTTTACGCCTGCATGCGTGTTACACAAACGAGTCATCTCACGAATGACTGATTCTGTGAAGTGCTGCGTTTTCCGTGAACCTTTCCAATTGGTCATACAGTGATTATAGAAAGTCATTCCGTCTCACACGCTCGTGGTGTAATCTTTTGACCATCATGACATTGGTCCGTGGGACGGTCTGGTTCGGCCTTACGATTGTGCTTGCGGCTGCGGTCACAACAACGTTTCGGACACCTGTGATTCCAGAACCAGACGCATTCGTTGAACCTGTACAAGCACAGACCCCACTACACACCGAAAACCTGCTTCCTCTTGATGACTTCTCACCCCAATTTCT
>DTWD01000488.1 GCA_012963185.1 Acidobacteriota bacterium | reverse complement strand
GAAACACATTCACGTACCCGTTTGGAGCGGCTTCAGCATGACTAATTCCTTGAATTGATCCGATCGACTGGACGATTTCGTTTGCGATTGCTCGAGGTGCCTTGCGGAGCGTCCGTGCGAGTTCGAACGCAACGGTTATACCTAAGTCCCCCATCGTTCGTTTGGGAGGGTACTGAATATTAATGTCGGGAATGTCTGCTGGTTTAAGCTCGTAAAGTTCGGCTAAAACGTCTTGAATACGAGTTCGCAGTGTATTTTGGATAGGCAGAATCATAAGGCGTGATACGCAGCTAGTGAGAGAGCTCTAGCGTAATCGGCTGGGGTATTGATGTTGAAAAACATGTTGCCGTTTCTATCGAAGTCAATCATTTTATCTTCGCTTACTTCGCAATGAGTTATGTCAGACAGTAAGTTCGTAATTTTCAGAGAACGCTTTTTGATGTGGGTAGCGACGACATTGACACAGGTGTGACGATACGAGGCACAGAGGGGTTGATAGCCGTCTGCTGTGCGAGGTATTGCTATATCAGCGAATTGTCCCTGTTCGAGGAGATATTTGAGAAACTCAGCATTTAGAAACGGCATGTCGCCAGCGACTATAAGCACCTGATTAGATTCGGAATGCGACAGCGCAGTGTACAGGCCCCCGATGGGTCCCAGGTTCGCTGCGATGTCCCGAATCACCGGAACATTGCAGGTTTGGTATTGTTCTTGGTCATTGGCGACCACGAAGATGTTATCTACGACCGTGCCCAATACATCGAGTAAATGGTCCACTATTCGTTGATGGCCAAGAGGGAGTAGCGGTTTTTGGTACCCGTCGAATCGACGGGCCTGTCCTCCGGCTAAGATGGCGGCCGTCGACATTCGTGTCGGTAACCTTACCAAATATTTCTCACAGAACGGAGATTGTTGAGTTCGTTCGTTGTCTCGCGAGTATTGATAGTTTGCACTACGATCGAATTATCCAGTGTTGAACGGGAGCTGCGGTTCGTTGACACAGTCAATGCACTCAGATAACGTGAATTTAACACGAGTTAAAGACCATGTTGGTCATACGCCTACGCCGTCGTCTAAGAGTCTTCCTGCAGCTCATTCCCACACTAGGGCTTTTGTTGATGGCTGCTTTCTCGGTAGTTGGGTTATACGCGCAACAGCAGGACTCCAAAGGTCGAAATGTAGTTTTAGTTGCTGACGTGGATGCGCTTATTCACCCAGTTTCAGCCGAGTACATCGCGCAGACACTCGACCGTGCAGCAGACCAAGAAGTCGAACTGGTAGTTCTAATGCTGAAAACGCCAGGAGGTCTTGTCGATTCTACCCGCGAAATCAACACCAGTATTATCGAATCGAAAACCCCCGTCGTGGTCTATGTCGGGCCAAGTGGAACACGTGCGGCTTCGGCCGGATTTTTGATAACGATTGCGGCGGATATTGCGGCGATGGCTCCGGGCACACACATCGGTGCGGCGCATCCAGTTTCTGGGACAGGGGAGGCGATGGATGACACCGCTGCTCAGAAGGCAGCATCCGATGTCGCGGCCTATGCACGGTCTCTGGCTAGTCAACGTGAGCGTAATGTTAGGTTGTCGGAGGAGGCCGTTACGGAGAGTCGTTCCTTTACGGAGGACGAAGCACTCGCCGCTGACCCGCCACTGATTGATTTAATTGCGGTGGATCTTGATGACCTTCTCGAGCAGCTCGACCAGAAGCAAGTGCGGCGCTGGAATGGTGATATTGAGACGCTGAGTACCAAAGATGCGATCGTCGTTATGACTGAAATGACCTGGCGTCAGCAGTTACTGAGTGCGATTGCACATCCGCAAATTGCAGTATTACTTTTTAGTTTGGGAAGCTTAGGGCTAACTATTGAGCTCTGGAATCCAGGCGCAACGGTTCCGGGTGTCGTCGGAGGACTCTGTCTGCTTCTTGCATTCTTTGCTTTCCAGATACTTCCGATCAACTACGTTGGGTTACTACTGATTGCCTTTGGATTATTGCTGCTTGTTCTTGAAATGTTTACGCCGACGTTCGGTCTGCTGGCAGCTGGCGGCGTCGTAAGTATGGTGATGGGTGCTGTGATGTTAGTGGATTCTTCGGCACCAGAACTGCAACTTGGCTGGCCCTTCATACTGTCGTCGATGTTGACGCTTGGCTTGATCACTGCAGGTTTAGTTCGTTTGGGGGTTCGCGCGCAGCGAACGGCTTCGGTGACTGGAGTTGCGGGAATGATCGACCAGATCGGCCAGGTTCGAACCGGGATTTCTTCAGGCAAGACTGGTAGTGTTGTGACGCGTGGGGAGATCTGGCTTGCAAAATCAGATAGTGCTGATGTTTGTGAGGGCGAAAAAATACGCGTGGTGGCTGTCGAGGGCATGACACTCACAGTAGAACCTGTCAAAACGAAATCATACGAAAGGTCCGAGACATGATGATCGATGGAATTCCGCTAATAGTGCTCGTTGGTGTTTTGTTATATCTTGCGAATTCAATCAAGATTCTTGCTGAGTACGAACGCGGGGTTATTTTTCGTCTCGGCAAGCTCCTCCCGGCGGCTAAAGGACCTGGCGTGATTTTAGTGTTCACGCCAATCGATCGTCTTGTGCGGGTTAGTTTACGTACCATCGTCATGGATGTGCCACCGCAGGATGTTATTACTAAGGACAATGTGTCGGTCAAAGTGAATGCGGTTGTTTACTTTCGCGTAATGGATCCACAGCGATCTATTGTCGAGGTGGAGGATTTTCATTACGCAACCTCTCAGTTGGCGCAAACAACATTACGGAGCATTCTTGGGCAAGTCGAGCTCGACGGCCTTCTTTCTGAACGTGAACGGTTGAACCATGACCTCCAGCGGATTTTGGACGAGCACACTGATCCATGGGGTGTTAAGGTGTCATCGGTCGAGGTAAAGCACGTTGATTTACCTGTTGATATGCAGCGGGCAATGGCCAGGCAAGCGGAAGCTGAACGGGAGAAGCGTGCTAAAATCATCCACGCAGACGGCGAGTTTATTGCGTCCGAGAAACTATCTAAGGCTGCTGCTGTTATAGGGACAGAGCCCGGGTCGATGACGCTGCGGTATTTGCAGACGCTAACCGAGATCGCGGGCGAGAAGAACTCAACGATTGTTTTCCCATTACCGATCGATGTTTTGCAGGCGCTCTCTGGAAAGCGCGACGGAGCATAGTGCCTCAACCTGCACCTAACGAGTTTTCGCCAAGTCCAAAGCAGATCATTTTTCTTTTTATGACTGCAACTGTTGTTGCCGTCGTAGTTTTTCTTTTTGGTCTCCTGGTTGGTCGGGGTGTGCCTTTTGATCGAGCGGTGTCAGGACAGGGACTCGTAAGTAACGGCGCAACTAGCTCATATATAGATGAGAGGCCAGCAACTATCCTTGAGAGACAGAGCGCCGAGCCGTCAGAGGCGGTGCTAACGGGCGATGAATTCAGCTATGGCGCGAGACTGCAGCAGAATCAACCATCTGAAGAGGATGCCT
>DTWD01000487.1 GCA_012963185.1 Acidobacteriota bacterium | reverse complement strand
ACGAGCGCGCAGTCTGGCCGATGCCACTGGGAGTCCGATGGTGTTTGCGGGGCAGAGGCCACCGGAAGAGATCCCTGGTTTCATTGCGGCCTGCGATATTCTGGTTTCACCGCGCGTGTCTGGCACGAACACGCCACTAAAGATTTATTCGTACCTGCGTTCGGGTCGGCCAATTGTGGCGACCGACTTGCGAACTCATACACAAGTATTGACATCAGAAACGGCGGTACTTGTGTCGCCAGAGGCAGAGTCGCTTGCTGCTGGGTTTCTACGGTTAATTGAACAGCCCGAGGAGCGACAGGTTCTTTCTGATGCTGCACGAAAGTTGGCGGACACGCGCTACAGTCGCGATATGTATGTGTCTCGGACGGCGGCTGCTTATAACATGTTGCTCGGGAACCAGGACGGGAATCGCGAACCATACGAAGGGGTGCACGCCTAACGTGAGAGCGCTTGTAACGGGGGTGACTGGATTTACAGGAGGACACCTAGCCCATCATTTACTTCGCCATGGGTATCACGTGCGGGGACTGGTCCGTTGTGAGAGCCTCGGTCGAACGGCGACTCTCACTGATTCTGGTGTTGAGGTTGTTCAGGGAGACTTGACCGTTCCAGCGTCGCTTGAGGCGGCCTGTCAAGGAGTCGATGTCGTCTTTCATATTGCGGCGACCTACCGGACCGCTGGTCATGGTTCGTCAACGTATCATTCGGTGAACGTTGTTGGCACGGAACACCTTCTCGAGGCGGCCTTGTCTGCGCGTGTCCGCCGCGTTGTGCATTGCAGTACGGGCGGTGTGCACGGGCATATCGAACATCCGCCGGCAAATGAAGATGCGCCGCTTTCTCCCGGGGATATCTATCAATGCACGAAGCTTAAAGCCGAGCAATACGCGGGCCGGTTCGGCGCCAATAATGATATTGAGGTCGTGATTGCACGACCCATTGGTATTTATGGCCCAGGAGACACACGTTTTCTTAAGATGTTTCGTCTCGCACGCGGTCGTATCCCGCTGCTTGGTGACGGCCAAGTGTTTTATCACCTCACATTTATCGATGACCTTGTGGATGGCTTGCGCCGTTGCGGCGAGAGTCCTGCTGCCGTCGGACGTACTTACTTACTTGCTGGTAGCGAATATACGACGCTGAAAGAGTTGATGAGTTTGATTGCGACAGAACTTGGCGCATCGCCGCCACGGTGGCACTTCCCAGTATGGCCGGTCTGGGTCCTCGGGGCGTTGTGTGAGTTTGTGTGTGTTCCGTTCAAGATCGAACCGCCGTTATACCGTCGGCGTGTGGATTTTTTTATTAAGAGTCGTGCGTTTGATACGACTCGGGCTCGGAGAGAACTGCTTTTCTCGCCTGGGACGACGTTGCGGGATGGTATTCGGAAAACTGCAGACTGGTATTCTGAACAGGGACTGTTATGACCCATGCCAATGGAGTTTCCACGGGTGAGCGACTGAATATCGTGCAGATTTGCGATCATCTCGGGTGGCCGGGTTCTCGCATGCACGGTGTAAAGAGATTATTTGCATGGATGTTGCCGCGGTTTCGATCGGATCGCTACCGGGTATCCCTGATTAGTTTGCGTGAACCAGACACATCGGAGGATCGCCTGGAAGACATGGGAATTGATGTGACCTATATGTCTCGGTCGAAATTCGACCCGATGACGTTACCCGCATTGTTGACGGAACTGGATCGACGGCGTGCGGATGTGCTGCACATGCACGGTTACGGCGCCACCACATTTGGCCGATTGGCTGCAGCGCGTCGAGGTATTCCGACAGTTCTCCATGAGCACGCTAACCTGACGGACACGCCGTGGTTTCAGAAAGTCGCAGATCGCCTTCTTGAGCCGTACACTGATCTTGCGATTGCTGTTTCACGATCTACAGCCGATTTTGTCGTGAATGCACGTTTAATTCCAGAGCATCGTACGCGGGTCGTCTATCTCGGGGCGCCTGTAGAGGAATTTTCGCAGGCACGCACCTCGGAGCAGCGGTGCCGCACACGAGAGCAGTTAGGGCTTCCGGTTGATCAACCGGTTGTCGGAACTGT
>DTWD01000486.1 GCA_012963185.1 Acidobacteriota bacterium | reverse complement strand
CACTACATGATGGGCGGTGTCCACACGGATATCATGGGTGCGACGCCGCTCGACGGGCTGTATGCGGCTGGGGAAGTGGCGTGTGTCAACTTGAACGGCGCCAATCGGCTGGGCTCGAATTCGCTCACCGAATGTCTCGTTTTCGGCGCGCGCGCCGGGAAAGCGGCCGCGACCTTCGCCGCCGAGGCGCCACCGCCGAGTGCCTCGGTAGAAGCTCAGGTTGGGGACGAGGAGCGGCGGCTGTCTGATGACTTCTTCAACGTGACCGGTCGCACGGAGCGGATTGCCAACCTCAGAGCCGAGATGCAGATGGCCATGGAGGGGAGCGCGGGCATCTACCGGACCGGGGCAGCCTTGGCCGCGGCAGCGGATACACTTGGCCGTCTGAGGGGCGACGCGCAGCGTTTGCAGCTCGATGACCGAAGTCGGATCTTCAACACGGAGCTGATCTCGGCCCTCGAGTTCGGTTACATGCTCGATCTTGCGGAGGTGATCACCCGATCGGCAGAAGCGCGGACCGAGTCCCGTGGGGCACACCAGCGGACGGACCACCCGGAGCGAGACGACGAGCGGTTTTTGGCCCACTCGCTAGCGTATCGGACGGCGAGTGGCGGGCCGCGCATCGAGTATTCGCCAGTTACCATCACACGTTGGCCACCAGGGGAGCGCGTCTACGGCAGGTAACCATATGGCGGATACGATTACATTGGACGTGGCGCGGTATCGTCCGGGGGACGACTCCGAGCCTACCTTCCAATCTTACGAGGTGCCCTACCGAGAGGATTGGGTCGTGCTGGACGCCTTGAATTACGTCAAGGACCAGTTGGACGGGTCGCTCACCTACCGGTGGTCATGCCGAATGGGTGTCTGCGGCAGCTGCGGCATGATGGTCGATGGCACGCCGACGCTCACATGCGCGGTCCCGCTGTCCGATTATGTGCCCGGGCCGATCCGAATCGAGCCACTGCAGTTCTTTCCGGTCGTGCGTGACCTCGTGGTCGACATTTCCGACTTCCTTCCGAAGCTCCAGAAAGTGCAGCCATGGATCATTCGCGACGAAGAGAAGCCGATCGCCGATGGAGAGCACCTCCAGACCCCAGCCCAGCTCGAGTCGTACAAACAGTTCAGTATGTGCATCAACTGCATGCTCTGTTATAGTGCCTGCCCGGTCGTCGGTCTCGAACCTGATTTTATCGGACCAGCCGCTATTGCCCTCGCTCAGCGCTACAACCTTGATTCGCGAGACCAAGGCGCGGCCGGGCGGCTGGAAGTGCTCGACGAGCACGAAGGGATGTGGGGGTGCACGTTCGTCGGCGAGTGCACCGAAGTATGCCCGAAGAACGTGGACCCAGCCGGGGCGATCCAGCTCTATAAAGCGGCCAGCGCGACCAACTGGTTCAAGTCCATCCTGTTGCCGCGGGGATCGAAGTGAACGATCAGGCGCACGACTCAGCTAGCCGGCCGACGATGTATCGGCGCCCGATGCCGCTGGGATGGTGGCTGCAGAATGGCGCGTACTTCAGGTTCGTGGTCAGGGAGCTTACGAGCGTTTTTGTCGGCTTCTTCGCCGTGCTCTCAATCTTGCAGGTCCGGGCCCTGGGGCAAGGATCGGAAGGGTATGCGCGGTTCGTCGAACGTTTGGACACGCCAGCGTTCATCGTACTTAACAGCGTGGCGCTCGTGGCCGTACTTTATCATGCCATTACTTGGTTCAACCTCACCCCGACCATCGCCGTGATCCGGATCGGAGAAAAGCGGGTGCCGGGGTGGGCTATCGCCAGTGCGCACTACGTCGGGTGCGCGGTTCTTTCCGGCGTTGTCGCGTGGATCCTCTTGGGAAACTAGATGGCCAAGAACCCAACGCCTTTCCTTTGGACGTTGTTTGGTGCCGGGGGAATGGTCTCGGCGCTCCTGTTTCCGATCCATATCTTCTTGATCGGGGTGGCGTTTCCCCTGGGTTGGCTCGAGGGTCCTGATTACGAGTCGCTTCACGCGCTAGTCACGCACCCCGTCACACGTGTGTATTTGCTTGTGTTCATATCCTTCCCGCTGTTCCACTGGGCCCATCGTTTCCGATACACAATCTACGATCTGTTCCAGTTGAAGCAGGGCAGACAGCTGATCGCAGTGGTCTGCTACGGCACCGCTCTCATTGGCACATTCACGGCGGTGTACACGCTGTGGACCATCTCCTAGGAGCCCGCCGCCCCAACCGCGCGCCGCTCATCGATCACGGAGGACATGCTCTAGGAGCCAGCCAGTATCATATCGTGGCTCTCGGTTCGGTATCCGATTCTGACCATGGGGGGCGGACCTGCAGTGTCGTGATGAGATAGCAGCAGACAACATTGACGCCTAGCCCGACGACACCAGCGTGGATATTCCACACCTCGGGGTGTCCGACGATGAGCAGCCCGACGTAGGTCGCGCAGCCCGCGAGCATTCCGGTGAACGCAGCCTCGGTCGTCAGCCGGGCCCACGACACGCCAAGGACGAAGAGCGGAGCGACCTGTGCCAGGATCTCCATCTTGATCTCAGTCAGGACCCAGAGCGTGACACGGGGTGACAGCGCGATGACGACAAGCACGCCGACTACCACCCACGAGAGCATTTTTCCGACGTTCGTCAGCCGCTCTTCCGAGGCCCCCTTAAGGATTGTGGTCCCGACGATATCTTTAGCTAGGATCGACGACAGGCTGAGAAGCACTGAATCAGCGGTTGACATCACGGCAGCAATAATCGCGGTGATCACGACGACCGAGAGTCCGTAGAGTAGCACCGAGCGGTCGGCCCACGTGGTCAAAAGCATAGGCATAACTTGGTCTGGATCACCGCCAGCGTCGAGCTCTCCAATAGCCAGGATGCCAACTATGAAGATCACTCCGGTTGTTACGAGCGGCAGAAACACCATGACGCTAAACGCGCGTTTGAGAGCGCGTGTACTACGTGCGGCGTAAATACGCTGAATTGCGTGGGGATAGACTGCGCCGGAAAATCCGATCAGGATGATTGTGCTGAACCAGTTTCTGGATATTTCCCATGAAGGAACCGCAACTTTTTCCGGCGAAGTTCGTGCGATTTCGTTTGTTAGGTTGGCTAGGTGATCTGGAGTTGGTCCTACCGCGATCAAAAGTCCTATCAGTCCCACAAGAAGCATGAGGCCTTGGACACAATCGGTCCAGGCAACTGCACGCATCCCTCCAACAGTTTCATAGATAATGACGACGAATGTGAGTAGCAAAACTCCTGCCCAATAGGGAATGGAGCCGCCTGAGAGTCCTTCTGTGACGTGTCCCATGGCCATTAGTTGGGCAAGTAAATAATTGGATATTGCAGCAACGAGTAAAACGTTAGCGATCAGGGTAAGCGATGGGGAGTTGAACCGGTAGGTAATCCAATCGCCTGGGGTGATGAAATGCTTCTGTTTAGCGATCCGTTGCAACTGTGGGGCAAACAACAGGTAGACCACGATTATTGCCATCATGAAACCGACGCTCATTACCCAGGCGAAGCCAAGCTGAAAAGCTTCTCCTGGATAACCAAGCAGCGTATTGCCGCTGTACTGTGTCGCATAGAGGGTTAACAGCAAAACGAACCCGCCAAGATTTCGACCGGCGAGATAGAAATCGTCAAGGTCAGCGTGGTGGCTGTGTCGATGGGTCAGGTAGCCGACAGAAATGAGGATCAGCAAGTAAACACAGACAGCGCAGCCGGCCGCTAGACCAAGAGTCACTCCGAAGAGTCCTTGCTAGATTGTTCGTCTTCTGCGTCGGACCAATAGCGTGCAACAACCCAGGCTGTGAAGATGGCGATAGCGAAACTAATTGAGAGTGAGATAACCACCCAGTAGGGAAGCCCAAACCATAGTGCTACGGGTGTATCGGACGGGAGGTACCAGGGGACAGACAGTACAAATAACAAGCCGATGATGGCCCAGACCCAGGGATGGGCGTTCGGTTCGTCGATTTGTCGATAGTTTCGCAAAGCGGCTCTATGATAGCTGTAGTGATGCGAAGTTAACGGTACGGAAGTTGTAAGGAGAATAGTGATGCTTTCCACGCCACGCACTTTGAAGCTCTCATTGGTATGCCTAGCGGTCGGAATAGTTGGTGTGTCGTATGTAATGCATGCGCGTGCTCAAGGGGAGCGAGAGTTGCTTGATGGTGTTGTTGATTTACACGTTCATGCAGGTCCAGATTCTCGGCCTCGCTCGGTAAGCGACCTTGAGGCAGCACGTGGGGCCTCAGAAGCTGGTATGCGTGCCATTCTGCTTAAGAACCACTTTACGATGACAGCGGATCGCGCTGCATTAGCAATGGATCAAGTCGATGGACTGGAAATTTTTGGTGGTGTCGTACTTAACCGTGCGGTGGGGGGAATTAATCCTGAGGCGGTGCGGCAAATGGTTGAATTTTCTGGTAGCCGAGGGAGGGTGGTCTGGTTGCCGACATTTGATGCGGAGTGGTACGTCAAGAATGTCGGCGAAGGCGGGTCAGCATTTGTACCAATCATCCAGAACGGTTCACCTGTGCCAGATGTTCTTGAAATATTTTCTTTGGTCGCTGAGCATAATCTATTGCTCGCGATGGGACATTCCGCTCCGGAGGAAGTACTTGCACTGATACCGGAAGCGAAGCGTTTAGGGGTGCAACGTATTCTTGTAACCCATGTATTTTCACAAGGTGCGACAAGGGAACAGATGCAGCAGATGGCATCGGAAGACGCCATTATGGAGATTGACTGGTTAGCTGTATTAAACGGTAGCCGTTCGATTACTGATTACACAATGGCCATTCGGGAGATTGGCGCAGAATTTTTTGCTATGTCAACAGATCTTGGACAGGCGGGTAATCCACTCCATCCGGAGGGGTGGCACGCGTATATCGGAGCCATGCGAGAAGCTGGGGTATCAGACGAGGACATCGACACGATGTCTCGACGTAACCCCGCGAGATTACTTGGTTTGGATCCCTGGTAAATTCTTGTCGTTCTCTGTTTAGTGCAGTCGATATTTTTGACGGTGTTCTTCCCAAGTTTCGGCTTCGAGGCGTTCGGCTTCTTCCCATTGCCTGTGGCGCTTGATCCGTCGTCGCCTGTGCTGCCAAATGGCGACTAGCGCGAGACCGGTTATCACCGTCCAAAGGGTGTACGGGCTAGCCAAAAAGGTAACCCATTCTTCCCATCCACCTGAACTGCGCCAAAACATCAGGGTGGCACGGCTGATGGTTGTGCCGGTGGCACTCAAGAAAGCCTGATCAAATGTGTCTCCTGATTTCACATTTGTCAGCAGAGTAGGTACCAGTGATGGACCGTAGCGTGAGAGTAGGTCTCGAACGAGGGCATGAGATATGGTGTAGCCTCGCGCCGCGTTATTCGGACCATCCGTAAATAATCCCTCAATGTCAGAAATGCTTGGTGCGCCTGAAGTGATACTTGCCCAGACAAAGCGTGACCGGACAGCAACTCCCCAAGGCCGCTCGGCCGTACTTGCCAATCCCTCACTGAACCAGCGTGGCAATCGATTGCCACCGGCTGCCCGTGACGCAAGAATGTGAGTAATTTCATGGCGAAGTACGACTTCGAGAGAGTCGTAGGGGTAGCTTCCGATACGTGATGGAAATAGAACGATTAAATCGTTTGGTGGGTCAGCAAACGCCGCTACCCAGGAGGGTGTGTCTCTGGCGATTCGTGAGTCTTCGGGGACCAGCGCAACACGAACTGGTTCTCCTAGGTCAGTTATTCTGAGTAGCTGAAGAATGCCGTTGAAGCGCGCTTTGTCGAATTGACTGATCTGCGCCGCGACAGATTGTAGTTTCCCGGGTGCTTCGAGATGCAGTTCTAGCTGTTTCCGATCTTGTTGGGCACTGCTTGTTGCCAGTAACCCAATCAATAGACTCGCCACGATCAATATCTTTAACT
>DTWD01000485.1 GCA_012963185.1 Acidobacteriota bacterium | reverse complement strand
GGTGTTGTATGTCAGGTCTGCCGTTAGGTTTTCTGTAATGCCGTATTTGACATCAAGACCCGCATTCGCATCCGCTATATTCCGTGTTGGAGGAATAGCCGTCAGATCCGTCGTAACCCCGGCAATAGCATATGGCTTAATCTCTAGATTCTTGCCTCCAGAAGGCACCTCAATGCCGACCAGAGTGGCTGATTCTGAAATACGAAAGATTCCACTCCGGCCTGCTGAAATTGGGATCGCATTCAGAAACACGCGCTCGTTCTTACGACGAATGTTCCGCCGAAGCTGTACACCCCATACCTGTTCAGAACCTGGACGATATCGAAGAGACTTAAACGGAATCTCCATCTCCACGGTCCAGCCACCGTCGAATCGAGCCGTCCGCACATCCCACACGGGATTCCAATCGCTGTTCGGATTCCCCTCATTCGTAATGGCAAAATCCCCGATTGCCCCGATCGGATTCGTGTAAAAGGCAACGGCGTTGCGCTGATCGTTAAAGGTATCGAATGTCACCCAAAATGAATCGTTGTCGCGCAACTGACTCGTATCGCGGCGCATCTCATTCATCACCCATGCACTATCAGGAGCCGAGTCCCACACCCGTCCACTCACATAGACCGACGTATTACTAAAGAAAATCCACGCCTCCGTCTTTTCGCTTGCGGATTCGCCTTCATTCGGCGCCTGCTGAATAAATCCACTAATCGCGGGGACCGTCTGATAGATCGCTTCGTCAAGTAATCCATCCAAATTCAACGCATCCACGAGACGCACCGCTCGAACGGTCGCGTGCCCGTCTGCATCACGTACCATCGTCGCCGGCGGTTCAGGCACTAGAAAACGATCGGCCGCAGTCACCATTGATACATTCTCACCAGTGGACAAACTCGCGTTCCCCTCAGGGAGGCGATCCAGGTCAGGGTCGAAGGCTTTACGGAGTCGTTCTACGAGCTCATCTTGTACCGAAAACAACTCCGATACTGAACCATCGACGACAACGCTCTGTATGACAGTGGCGTTCTCGATATCGGAGATTTTTGCCGTAAGCCGTATCTGGCCCTCAAAACGTTGGTAAGTACCCGTAATAACCCAGCGAGTGTCAGAACGCACCAACCTGGCATTGTCGGTATCGCCTATCCCCCCCGACAGAACTGGTCTCTCCACCTCAAGTTCTGCTAGCTCCTCTAGCCCAACAGCAACAACCTCTGCGATACCGATACCCCACCAGTCATCGGACGGATCTCCTGAAATGTTTGAGAACGTCCTAACCGCCAGATCCGAACGATTGACCTCTTGCCCGGAGACACTTACCTGACGCCCTGTTCCCGAGTGAGCGTACGCTGGCCATCCACCGATGGCGAACATGGCGAGAAACGTCGTTATGACTTTCACCTCCATATGGCCCCTAACGCCGCGCACAAACCAAATGAACACCATTCACGAAATCACAAACTCCATAAGCGCTGCACTGTTTAATGAAGAAGAAAACCGTATAACGTCGATAAATCAAGCAACGATAAACAGATAATGATACGTGACTCGTCCAATACGTATCTCTCTGTTAATCCTGCGGTCAACACATCGACCGACAACGTCTACGCCTTAGTCGTATTTAATTAATGGTGATACCTGCGGGATCCCGGTCGGGGGTCAAGCTGCCATTCGGCCACCGATACAGAATACGCCCATGGAGTTCATCCGCTGACGTAATGGCATATGGATAGTCGTACATGAATGTCGGCAGCGTCGGTGCTGGTGGACTCGGGTGATTGAAGCCGACCGAATGCCCGACCTCATGTTCATGAATGGCTCGGTCTAGGCCTGCTTGTCTCCCGTACACGATATGCCCCGGTCCGGTTTCATTCAGGTCATTACTACAGAAACACACGTCACCACCGTTATTATTCGCATCGACCCAGAGACCGGTTGTCTGATACTCGATACTCACAACACCAGGAGCTGTTCCCCAGTCATTGCGTTCAAGAATGATGCCGGGGGTATGAGATTTCGTCGTAATCGGCGCATTGGTAACGGCATCACCAGTTAATCGTCCGATCGTCGCAATCGAGTCTCTGGCTAACGTTTCAAATTCAGCGGGCACTTCTGCCTCAAGCGCCTGCATCCGCACACAGGCGTTATACCCATCCGTACTTAACTCAAGACAGGTGAACTGCCGCGTCCAAATCTCATAAACGGTATGCGCGCAGCCTGAACAGGCCACCGTGATAACGACACAATGAAACGCTCTACGTCGTTCACAAATCAGGTTGATTTGATCGGCGCACTCCCAAAAGGCTTCACCACAAGAAAATAGAAGCCGAGTCCAAAAATCATCGCGGGTGCCACGTCATACATCATGGCATCCCAACCGAGCGCTCTCCATCCCAACGCGACAAAAGTACATCCAATTATCAGTGTTAGCGCCGTTGATTCTCTAAGCTTTTCCCCAAACGCATAAATTATGATCAGAGGCGCGAAGGCTGCAGCCAGCACTGACCACGCGTACAGAACAAGTGCAAACACACTACTCACTGCAAACAATGAAATCCCAAGAGCAATAGCAGTCACTACAGCGGTCGCAATCCTGCGAAGTCTAATCGAACTTTCTTGTTGACCGATAATGTCTTCTGTTAAGGCCGCACTGCAGCCTAAAATCTGTGAGTCGGCCGTCGACACAGATGCTGCGACAACTCCAGCCAGAATCAAACCAACCAATACGTCTGGTAGTAACTGCACCGCCATCATTGGCAGTGCCAGTTCTGCATCAAAGGCGGACGTGTCGGGAAATACCAATCGGGCACTGAGACCAACCAAAAAGGTCACCGCGCAAAAAGAAAAGTACGTCCCATAGTAATACGCTCGTGCTTCCCGCATATGAGCCGAATCATCCAGCGCCATAAATCTGCTCATGACGTGCGGTTGCGCTACGATTCCAATGCCGCCAGCCACATAACCCAGTATGAAAAGTGTGACCGCCACCACACCACTTCCAATGGTTGAAGGAAATAAATTGAGATACGTAGGCGATACATCCCCGAGATTCACAAAGAATGTATCAACCCCTCCAACCTCATTGATGCCGATAATAAGCATGAGGCCCATGGCCAGAAACATCACCACCACTTGAACCGCATCGGTCCAGATCGACGCGCGAATTCCACCAGCAAGGCAGTAAATCAACACGATCACACTGCCGATAATCGCCCCAACGCTGTAGTCCCAACCGAATACGACATACAGGGCTTTACTGCTCGCATTAAATTGCGCAGCCGCGTACGCCCCCAAAAACAGTACGGTAATGACACCAGCCAGCACCCGCACATATTTAAAGTCCTGTCCATCCCACGTAGCGACTAAGGCTCCGAAACTCAAACTATTTCGTTGCTGAGCAATGTCACGCATCTTCTTGTGAATGAACATGCTCGCCACAAAATCACCTGCCATCCATGCGAACATTACCCACAGAGACTCCAACCCACTGGCATAGGTGTAACCGATAGCGCCAATGAATAGGTACCCACTATTATTGGTGGCCATTGCGGACAGTCCGACAAGCCACGGGCGAACATTGCGGTTGGCCACCAGGTAATCCGTGCCGGTTCGCTCACTCTTCAAAGTAGCTGCGGCGCCAATAAGGACGAACACCAATAGAAAAGCGACAAAACTACCAATTACCATAGATGACTCTCTGCGAGACCGCGTATCGCTGCACGGCGCCTACTGAATCACTTTTTTGTGTATCTGGTCAGCCGCCCTTTGCCAACCTCCGCCCCGTAAATATTGCCCTTCCCATCTACTGCCACACCTTCGGTCGGATT
>DTWD01000484.1 GCA_012963185.1 Acidobacteriota bacterium | reverse complement strand
GCACGATGAGGCCATTCTTCAATCTGGCCGGCAACCAATTTTTGCGTGCTGGCATGGTCGAATCCTGCTTGGCACCTACTTTTATCGTGGCCGTGGAATAGCCGTTATGACAAGTCAAAACTTCGATGGCGAATGGATTGCTCGCATCATTGAAAGGTTTGGATTTTTTGCGCCCCGTGGTTCGACATCACGGGGGGGACAGCGAGCTTTGGCCCAGATGCGACGTATGGCGTTTAATGGGGCGGCAACAGGGTTTACAGTCGATGGGCCACGTGGCCCGAGACATAAAGTGCAACCCGGTGCAGTATGGCTGGCGAGCTTGACTGGTAATCCGATTCTTCCGTTCCATGCGGAAACAGACCGTCATTGGACAGCTCGAAGTTGGGATGCGACACAGGTGCCGAAGCCATTTGCGCGTGCTGCCATGGTGGTTGGTAAGCCGATCAATGTTGAGCGAAACATCCATGCGACAACCTTGGAAGAGAAACGACTCGAACTCGAGCGGTCATTGTACCAACTCGAGGTGCGAGCTAATCAATTATTTGGAAAGGGAAGCCGCTTGGAAGGCACGTGAAATTAAATTATGTCTAAGTCCGACGTCCTTCTGATCAGCTCGTCACGGTTTATTGACCACGAAACACCGACAGGCCATCCAGAGCAGCCGGCACGCGCGGTGGTGATGACCCGCGTCGCTGACCGCTGGCGGTCTAACGGTGGTCGTGTTGTTGAACCGACGCCAGTTGAGACGGCTGCATTGGCTCGTGTGCACCAAGAGGCGTACCTCGCAGAGATTGCCTCCACGGGTGGGCGACGGGTCCAGCTTGATCCGGATACATATGCCTCTCCAGAAACCGAAGTAGTCGCTCGTCTCGCTGCCGGTGCTGCGGTCTCGGGGGTAAGTTATGCGCTCGAGAAAAATAGTCCGGCGTTGGCATTTGTGCGCCCGCCAGGCCATCATGCTGAGCGAGATCGTGCTATGGGATTTTGTCTATACAACAACGCGGCGATCGCGGCGGCTCATGCGTTATCGCGTGGTCTTGAGCGGGTCGTGATTATTGATTACGACGTGCATCATGGGAACGGTATTCAGTCGATGTTTTACGATGATCCGCGAGTGCTCTATATATCGACCCATCAGTATCCGTTTTATCCAGGTACTGGTGCAGCAAGTGAACTCGGACGGGGTGGCGGCGCTGGATTCACTGTAAATATTCCACTTGAGGCTGGTGCCGGAGATGCGGATCTGGATTTTGTTTTTCGGCGGGTTGCCTTGCCGATCGCTCTGGCTTTTCAACCACAACTCGTCGTTGTGTCGGCTGGATTTGATGCCCATGTGGACGATCCACTCGGCGGTATGCGAGCTACGTCGGAGGGTTTTGGGACACTAACTCGACTGATTTATCGACTGGCGCTTGACCACTGTGATGGTCGGATCGTCATCGTCACGGAAGGCGGATATCATTTGTCTGCTTTGGAGGCGTGTCTTGAAGAGATGCTTGTCGTGACAGCCGAGCAGATTCGAAGCCTCGAAGAAATTCCACCGGTGTCAGGACCGACCGACGTAGCTGAGGCTGCGCTTGGACCGATCCTTTTGGCGCAAACACCGTACTGGCCGTCAATAAGCACCAGCTTATAGCTATAGACTGCTAAACTAGAGGCATTAGACATTAGACTCCTATCGTTAGTTCCGTGCGCGACTATAACCCCCAGTTAATCGAGACCAAATGGCAGCAAAGGTGGACAGAACGTCGCGCCTTCGAGGTGTCTGAGGACCTGTCGCGGCCGAAATTCTACAGCCTGGTGATGTTTGCCTATCCGTCTGGACATGCCCATGTTGGCCATGTTCGTAACTATATGATCGGCGACGTTGTTGCGAGGATGAAGCGTATGCGTGGCTACAACGTCTTACATCCATTCGGTTGGGATGCTTTCGGTATGCCGGCAGAGAACGCCGCGATTAAGAACAATATCCACCCTGAAACGTGGACGCGAGACAACATCGCGCACATGAAAGATCAATTGCAGCGTCTCGGGATTAGTTATGCCTGGGAACGTGAGTTTGCGACGTGCGATCGGTCGTATTACAAGTGGAATCAGTGGCTGTTTCTCAAAATGTACGAGCGAGAGCTTGCTTACCGTAAGCACTCTGCCGTGAACTGGTGTTCCAGTTGCAACACGGTGCTTGCCAATGAGCAGGTTGTTGATGGTGGCTGCTGGCGATGCAATACGATCGTCGAGACTCGAGATTTGGAACAGTGGTTTTTTCGCATTACGCATTACGCTGATGAATTGCTTGATAAGACATCTGAACTACAACAATGGCCGGACAAGGTTCTCACGATGCAGCGCAATTGGATTGGTCGATCCGAGGGCGCGTCGGTGTCGTTTCCGGTGACCGATGCAGATAATCACCAGGGGACAGGCGACGTAATTGATGTTTTCACGACGCGTATCGACACCATTTATGGTGCGAGTTTCGTTTTGCTGGCTCCAGAGCATTCATTAGTCGATAAGTTTGCGACAAAAAGTGAGAACCCGGATGAGTTCAGGGCCCGTGTTAAGCAGTTTCGAGAACTGGACCGCACTGCCAGACTGACCGGCCAGATCGATAAAGAAGGATTTGATACGGGGCGTTGCGCAGTAAACCCTTTTACAAAAGAATCTGTTCCGATTTGGGTCGCCAACTTTGTGCTTGCCGACTACGGAACTGGTGCAATCATGTCTGTCCCTGCCCACGATCAACGAGATTTTGAGTTTGCACGGAAATATGACCTGCCGATTCGTGTTGTGATCCAACCTCCCGGTATTGATGCTCTTGAAGGTGGAACGTTGCAAGAGGCCTCGGTCGACGCTGGACGTCTCGTTGAGTCGGGACAGTACTCGGGTTTGGAGAGTCGTGAGGCACGGACGGCGATGACGCGTGATGCAGAGGCGAATGGTTACGGGCGCGGCCAGGTACAGTATCGACTGAAAGACTGGGGAGTTTCTCGGCAGCGCTACTGGGGAACACCGATACCAATTATCTACTGTGATGCTTGCGGGACTCAGCCTGTTCCGCTTGACGCACTTCCCGTAGAGTTACCCATAATTAAAGAATTTACAGGGCGCGGGAAATCACCCCTTGCTCAGGTGCCAGATTTCGTCGAGACCACGTGCCCGACTTGCGGAGCAGAGGCGACGCGAGAGACGGATACCATGGATACGTTTGTTGATTCATCGTGGTATTTCTACCGGTACTGTGACCCACGGAACGACGATGCACCATTCGATGCCGACAAGGTTAAATATTGGGCGCCAATTGATTTCTATAGTGGTGGCGTTGAGCACGCTATCCTACACCTCATCTACTCACGGTTTTTCTGTAAGGTGTTTCGGGACCTCGGTTTGGTTCAGCATGATGAGCCGTTTGAACGGCTGCTTACTCAAGGTATGGTGTTACGGCATGGAAACGTAATGTCAAAATCGAAAGGGAATGTCGTTGATCCAGACGAGATGACGGCGGCTTTTGGTGCGGATGCGTTGCGGCTGTACGAAATGTTTGTTGCACCGCCCGAAAAAGAAATTGAATGGACTGATGCCGGTCTTGAAGGTAGTGCTCGTTTTCTTGGACGCGTGTGGCGTTTGGTGATGCCATTCGCCGGTGTGATTTCGACCGGCGATATTCCAGACCTTGATTCGGTTGAGTTTGGTGACGCCGAACGTAATCTGAGACGGAAGACCCATAATACGATTCGTAGAGTATCCGAAGATCTTTACCCACGTGTACATCTCAATACGGCAGTATCTGGGTTAATGGAACTGGTCAATGACCTCTATGGCTATTGTGAAATGATGCGGATTGGCCCCATGTCGGGTGATTCAGATGCCCCAATTGCAGGAGCGAGTTCTGCCTCGCTTGCCGTCGTTCAGGAAGCGACGGAAGCTCTTGTCCTGCTGCTGTCACCATTTACACCGCATTTGGCTGAAGAACTCTGGGAAGCCATGGGTCATGGTGATGGTGTGGAGGCAGCAGGGTGGCCTAAATGTGATGAATCGGTTGCCCGTGCTGAAGAACTTGTAGTGCCTGTCCAGGTGAATGGAAAAGTCCGTGCACGGATGACTGTACCTGTTGACACACCTGACGAGGCCCTAAAAGAGATGGCTCTATCACAGCCGCAGGTTCAGGCGCATACGACAGGAAAAGAAATAGCTCGTGTTGTACTTGTGCAGCGGAAACTCGTCAGCATCGTTGCCAAGTAATAGCGAGGAGGAGACTATGACCATGGCGCGAATATCTGGGTTCGGTCGTTGCATGATTTTCGTACTATTGTGCAACCTGATGTCTGGTTGTGGCTACGCACTCGCAGGTCGTGGTGGGTTCCTTCCGGACTATATCGAGACGATTGCGATTCCTGTCTTCGAAAACAATACGATCGTTTTTGACGTCGAGCGTTTATTGACGCAGGAAGTGCGGTCAGCATTTATCGGTCGAGGGTCATATCGCGTGCAGACTGATCTGGGCGGCGCAGATGCCTCGTTAACTGGCGTGATCAATGACATCACGATAACGCCTGCGAGTTTTACTGCTGATCAACAAGCGTCCCGGT
>DTWD01000483.1 GCA_012963185.1 Acidobacteriota bacterium | reverse complement strand
CTTTTACAAAAAATTCAAGAAGGATCTCGAACAGGCAGAGAAGGCTATGCCTAATATTAAAGTTGAGGGCCTGCCGAGCGATGAAACCTGTGACAAGTGTAAAGCCCCGATGATCATTAAGGTCGGTCGTTTTGGTATGTTTCTCGCCTGTAGTGCGTACCCCGATTGTGAGAATACACGTGAATTAGAGACTACCGAGCCAAGTCAGGATGAAGAGGCCGAAAACTGCGAGAATTGTGGCAAACCAATGGTTGTGAAACGTGGCCGGTTTGGTCAGTTTCTGGCGTGTTCGGGCTATCCCGATTGCAAAACCACCCGGAAGATTATTGCCACCAAGGAGGGTCTTTCCGCGGCGAAACCTGATCAGTTGCTCGAGGAAAAGTGCCCGAAGTGTGAGTCGCAACTAGTTATTAAGCAGGGTCGTTTCGGTGAATTTACAGCATGCAGCAGCTATCCGACTTGTAAGTATGTGAAACTCAAAAGCACTGGTGTGAGTTGTCCAAAAGATGGCGGGGATATAGTTGAACGCAAGACGCGCCGAAATATTCCATTCTTCGGCTGTAGTAATTATCCTGAGTGCGACTTCACGCTGTGGAAGCGACCTCTCGCCGAAGCCTGCCCGAAGTGCAAGCGTGAGTACCTTGTTGAAAAAACCACGAAGCGTCACGGCCGTCAAGTGTTTTGCGACAACGACGAGTGTGATTACATCAGAAGTGAAGAGCTTGCTGCGGTCTAAGGGGGAACACCGCAAACTGAGAGCGCTTACAGATCGAGGTGGGGTCATGCTGGCGCTTCGGGTTGATTGATTACTCTCCAACAGATCATGATTCATATTATTGGTGGTGGACTGGCGGGTAGCGAAGCCGCCTGGCAAGCTGCATCGCTTGGCGTTGAGGTCTGCCTCTATGAAATGCGGCCCAAGCAGGCCACGGCTGTCCATCAAACGGACCGTTTGGCAGAACTGGTCTGTAGTAATTCATTCCGGGGAGACACACTTACAAGCGCAGTCGGTCTCTTGAAGGCAGAGATGCGGCAACTCAAGTCACTAGTGATGAAGATCGGGGATCAAACAAGTGTGCCAGCAGGGACGGCTCTAGCAGTAGATCGGACACAATTTGCCGATCAGATGACGTCCGCACTTGAAGCGCATCCACTGGTAACGATCCAACGCAAGGAGATTCATGAGATCCCTCCGCCTTGCGATCCATTGGAACCTGTAATAATTGCTACTGGGCCTCTGACGTCAGCCTCGCTTTCAGACGAAGTCGCTAGGTTTGTGGGCACAGACCATTTGTATTTTTATGACGCGATCAGTCCTATCGTGCTTGCTGACTCAATCGATCAAACAGTAACATTCCGAGCTTCACGATGGGATCGAGAAGTTAATCAAAACGACAGGACTTTGTTGTCTGATTCTGATTCAGTAAGGGGTGATTATTTGAATTGCCCGCTCACTCGTGAAGAGTACATTAATTTTGTGGAGTCTGTTCAGAGCGCTGAAGTAGCGGCGATTCATGATTTTGACAACACGAAATTTTTCGAGGGCTGCCTACCAATTGAGGTAATGGCTAGTCGCGGGATCGACACATTGCGATTTGGTCCGATGAAGCCGATTGGCTTGGTCGACCCTCATACCAGTCGTGAGTCCTATGCCGTGGTTCAACTACGTCAAGACAATTTGGCTGCTGACCATTTCAGCTTGGTTGGGTTTCAGACACAGTTGAAGTGGGCAGAACAGGAGCGAGTGCTCCGGCTTATTCCGGGTCTTGCGAACGCAAAGTTTGTTCGTTTCGGTATGATTCATCGCAATACTTACATTAATGCTCCAAGTGTGTTGCAAGAGACTTGGCAAACACAGCGTCGTGCTGACTTGTTCTTTGCTGGACAGATATCGGGAGTGGAAGGCTACGTAGAAAGTGCAGCCTCAGGCTTGATTGCGGGACTTAATGCTGCGGCACTCTGTCATGGTCAGGTTCCACGTAGCCTACCGCGCACCACTGCACTGGGTGCGTTGGCTTACTATGTTGCCCACGCTGATTCGAGCAACTATCAACCTACCAATATGACTTTTGGGTTATTACCGCCGCTCATTAAAGGGCCGCGGCGCCGATCAATGCGTCGCCAGGCTATGGCTGAACGTGCGTTGGATGATTTGTCAGTCTGGTGTCAAGATAGTGGAAGGCAAGTAAATGTACGACCACCTGCATTCATTTCTTGAGCATTTACGGTTGAACCGTAACGTATCAGTGCACACTGCACGTGCCTATGAGAGCGATCTGTCCCAATTCATTGAATTTTTGGCAGTTCAATTGGGGCGAAAATCGTCTTCGGTTCCGGTCAGCGAGTTCGAGGACCTAGCAGTAAGGGCTTTTATGGCTGAACTCTATCGCCGAGGCGTCTCACGCGCTTCTTCAGCCAGAAAATTGGCAGCCATACGCGTCTTTGGTCGATATCTCAGGCTCGAGGGGGAAATTGCTGGTGATCCTGGCGCATTGGTTGGGACACCCAAACTTGAACATAAGATTCCCGCTCATCTTGAAATGGGTGAAGTAGAACAGTTGTTGAGTAGACCAGACGCGACTCAGCCTTTGGGACGACGAGACAAGGCTATCCTTGAGTTGTTTTACGCTTCCGGGCTCCGCTTGAGCGAACTCGTGAGTCTAGATCTTGAAGATATCGATCTTAATGGTCGATTGGTTCGCGTGCAGGGAAAGGGAGGACGAGAGCGTGAGGTGCCGTTTCATCGGAGGGCCGCTGCTGCTATCCGATCTTATCTCAAAGACAGGACGGCACTAATTGCTGGCGGTCATTCTAAGCAGGGGACAAGCCCTGTGGGTATTAATTTTACACGGCGCCGAAACAATCCGTTATTTCTTAATTATCGAGGAGGGCGGTTGTCCACTCGGAGCGTCGATCGTTTGGTACGTCGATACGTTTCTGAGTGCGGCGATCGGTCCGGTATCAGTCCACACGCGCTTCGGCATTCGTTTGCGACACACTTACTCGAACGCGGAGCCGATCTACGTGCTATTCAAGAACTGCTAGGACATGCGCGGCTCAGTACCACGCAAAGGTATACGCATGTCAATGCAGCCCAGTTGCTTACGTTGTATAAGAAAACGCACCCTCGTGCTTAGACGGTGTAGTTTTCATAGTGTGCAAGTTTAGGACTCGCCAGCGGGTTCGACACCTGCCTTGAGTTGGAGTTCTTCCCACTGATGCATTAAATCGCCAACTTGCCACATGAGCGTTTGGTGGTGGTTAATGGTGGGCTGAGATGCTTTAGGGTCGTCATAAAATCCTGGTTCGGCCATCCTCAACTCAAGCTGCTTAAGGGTTTTTTCCAGCTCAGAGATCTGTCGCTCAAGATCGGCAATTTGTTTCTGTTGAGTCTCAACAGTGCGTTGAGCCTTTCGCTTTTTGGCAATGGCTTGTTTATGCTTTTTACCTGCGCCGACCTGTTCGGATTTTCGTGATCCACCCTTAACAATCTGATCTCTAGGTTGTTGATTTTCGTGCTGACTCCACCGAAATTCCTCATAACTGCCCGGATAAATCAAGACGTCGCCAGTACCGACTTTGATAATCTGTGTTGCCAAACGATCAACGAAATAGCGATCATGCGAAACAAAAATGAGTGTACCTTTGAATGCCGCAAGTGCTTCAAGAAGCACGTCAGTCGAATCAATGTCTAAATGATTAGTGGGTTCATCTAGAAGCAGGGTGTTTGCTGGTCGCAGCAGCATCCGGGCGACTGCTAGCCGCGTTCGTTCGCCGCCCGATAGTACGCCTACCTGTTTGTGGATGTCATCACCAGAAAACAGAAATCCACCCAGCAGGTTACGGATCGTCGGTACCGCCTCAAGTGGTGCTCCAGCTGCCAACGTTTCGTGCACGGTCCGCGAGCCATCAAGCTGGTCCGCTTCGTCTTGAGCAAAATATTCGGTGATCACGTTATGGCCCTGATAACGCTGGCCAACGTCTGGCGATTCGACTCCGGCCAATATACGCATTAAGGTTGATTTACCTGCTCCATTAGGCCCGACGATAGCTATTCGGTTGCCACGTTCTACGAACAGAGCCGCCTTGCGAACCACAACATTCTCCCCATATGACTTTTGAACATCCTGTAATTCGAGGACCTGACGTCCGCTTTGTCGACACGTGGGAAACGTAAAGTGGACTCGCTTCCGTTCTGGCGGGACATCGATGGGTACAAACTTGTCCAGCATCTTAAGCCGGCTTTGCACTTGCGCTGCTTTTGTGGCTTGGTAACGGAACCGATCTACGAACTGTCTAATCCGCGCGATCTCTTCGTCCTGTCGGCGCTTGCGTTCTCGGAGACGGTTCAAGTGTGCATCACGTTCTGTTAAATAGCTGCTGTAGTTGCCGGTATAGTTTGTCAATGTTCTCGCGCCGACATCGACGATACGGGTAACGACTGCATCAAGAAAAAATCGATCATGGGAAACGAGTATCACTGCATGAGGGTAACCATTGAGATAGTCTTCAAGCCAATTTCTGGCTTCCAGATCTAGATGGTTCGTCGGTTCATCCAGCAG
>DTWD01000482.1 GCA_012963185.1 Acidobacteriota bacterium | reverse complement strand
GTTCAACTAAATGCATGTTTGGCCCAGTACCACCGTTCCCTCTCCCGCGAAACTGGGTGGTCTCGATCACCAAGGTTTCCCCTTCCCAGTGCCCCCTTGACACACCTGCCAGCTGTGCAAACGACGGCTTCGTGCTATTCCCGAGAGGGATCACACGAGCTTGCCGAGCTTGCTCTGTCAAGATGGTCACGTGCTCCGGTGTTTGAAAAATCATTAGATTATTGTTGTACGCCCCGTTCCGTATGGGAGGACCCGACTTCGAAAACATAATGCAGCGGTCACCCATGCTGCGGTTCTCATACGAATCGTACCGATGTTCTTCCACATACGCTCGACGAGCTTGTGCCGCTTTCCGAGCCACCGGGGTCTGCGGAGGCAGGCGTCCTTCCGGCGGATCAATAATGAGCGCTGTACGTTTATCTGAGGTCAGTTCAACGCCGCGTTCGTACCAAAATTCGTTATACGACAGCACGCCACCTTCGGCTCGCGGGCGATAGCCGCCTGAACCTTTTTCAGGATCGAACAGGTCACGATTTTGACGAGTCCGCTCCGATGCCTCAAATGCCGCTGCATCTTCAACCGCTAGATTCTCTTGTCCTTCAAATTGTGCCGGCCGCTGAAATGGCGTCAAGGTTCGGAATGTAAAAGTCCCGGACACGTCCGGTTGCCCGTCTGGTGTCCGCATCGGCATACTGCCAGACTGCGCTACGATCTCTTGAGACCAAAGTGCAGACAGAGCGACAACGGCAAAGAACACCACTATTCCTTTGTTACGCATCTGACATCCTCCAATTTGCTCACGAAATACGGATCGTTCTCTCGCAATATCAGCGTAGCGCGGAACAACGCTTGGTTCAACGGGAATCGAGCACCCCGTCACGAAAAGCGCCGACGATACCAACGCGCACAGGATCTTCCAGCAGGCCATGCGCCATCTCGACCCGCGCTCGACAGCCTCTCGTTATTATTTCGTTCAAAGGATAATACGGGGATGACCTGTGAGTGCTCCCTATGTACATTTCTCAAGCAAGGAAAGCGTCGTTAGCGTGTCGATGACCAAAGAAGAATTCATCCGTGACATTGAGTCATTTGATATCTTTGGGACCAAAACACGTATTGAATCATTTCATTGGTCATGCAGCGGGCGCAGCGGTACAACACCCAAAGCCTTCAACGAATACTGGACCAGTGCCCAACGGCAAGCCCACAGCCTCCATGAATTTTCCTACCGCGCGTGTTTTAAACCACAACTGCCAGAGTTCTTTATCTCAAGACTCACGAACCGCGGTGACCGCGTCTATGACCCATTTATGGGGCGTGGGACGACGCCAATAGCGGCCTTCCTTGAACATCGCCGACCACTCGGCAACGATATCAATCCCCTCAGTGTGGCCATCGTGGCTCCACGACTAAATCCGCCTGACCTTGCCGACATTATCGAGAGACTTGATTCTCTTGATCTTGGACACGCAGTCGAACAGTACCCGGCACTTAAAGCATTTTTCCACCTCCACACGCTCCGGCAAATCATTGCCCTCAAAGAATATTTTTTGGCAAAAGAAACCGCGGGCAAGCTGGATGCTGTGGACCACTGGATCCGAATGGTGGCGCTGAACAGGCTTACCGGTCACTCTAATGGATTTTTTTCAGTCTATTCACTGCCACCCAACCAAGCTGTTTCGATAAAAGCGCAACGGAGTATTAACAAGTCCCGGAATCAGACACCACCATCAAAGGACATCTTGCCCCGAATATTACGCAGATCTAAGTCACTGCTCAGGAACTGGACCGTTCTGTCGTTT
>DTWD01000481.1 GCA_012963185.1 Acidobacteriota bacterium | reverse complement strand
CTGCGCTAGCCACAAAGATGAAACTGGTTCGCCGCGATCTATATATTGTCGAATCAACGCTCCTAGGATGCGACTCGATCGTTCCGAAAGCGCGTAACTGCCGTTCTGTGTAAACGCTTCACCAGTTGCCATGAATCAACTGCTATTCTAGCTGTCGGCAGCGACAGGCGTCGTTCGTTTGACAGGTGGGATCCATCGAAGCGCTTTTACTCCAGAATCCATCGCGCCTTCCAGCTTTCCATATTTCACTGCAATTAACTCGGCAAGGATACTAACCGCGATTTCTTCTGGGCTGATCGCGCCGATATCTAAGCCGACAGGCGCGTGAAGTCGGTCCGGATGTTCTATCGTTATGCCTTCCTCACGCAATACCTCGTGTAAACGAGTCACCTTGGCTTTGCTTCCGATTAAACCAAGGTACCTAAGGTCTTGAGTTGCCAGTGCACGTAATGCATCAAGATCATGTGTGTGTCCTCGTGTGAGGATCACGGCATAGGCATGAGGTGAGAGGCTGGCTTTTTCGAGCCATTCTGGGATGTTGTCGACCACGACCTCCATTGCATCGGGAAACCGGTCTGTATTGGAAAACTTGTCCCGGTCGTCAATTACATGGACGCGGAATCCAACAGTCGAGGCAAGGCGTCCCAAGTGGTAGGACACGTGACCCGCACCAACCAGGTAAAGATGCGGTGAAGATTCGAGTGGTTCTATGTACACATCCATCTGACCTCCGCAAATGAGTCCAGATTCCTCGGCAATGTCATCGGTTAGTTCATATTTCACAACGAGCGGTTTACGGGTATCGAGTGCCCGACGAGCTTTCCAGAATGCATCATTCTCATAGCACCCTCCTCCGATAGTTCCGACAGTTCGTCCGTCTGCATAGACGAGCATTTTGGCGCCGACACGCTGGGGTGTTGAGCCTTGTGTCGAAATGATCGTTACAAGAGCAGCAGACTCGCCACGTTCAAGCACATCGTGCACTGCCCTAAACACTTCTTCATTCATATCGCTGCCCTAATACTTCTAGATGAGTATCACTACGTTCCCAGCTTTACGCAAATCTGCTAGAAACGTGCTCATCAATAATTGACGTTCTTGCTGTAACAACATGCTTCGGATTTGGTCACGCACCTGTTGAAACGGAGTAATTTCTCCTTCTTGACGTTGGCCAGCCTTAATAATATGAAAGCCGAATGGTGACTCGACCACAGGACTAATTTCTCCGGTCTTGAGGGCGAAAAGTGCGGTGTCGAATGGTTCTACTGTCTGTCCGCGTTCGATCGCTCCGAGGTCACCACCATTACTGGCTGTTTCTTCGTCAGTGGAGTATTCGCGGGCCAGTTCGCCGAAATCAGCAGTTCTAGCTGTTACCTTTTCTCGTAATTCTCTTGCGGTTTCTAACGATTGTCCGCGTTCGGTTGGGCTGGCGGTTGGCGAGGTGCCGATCAAGATATGGCTCGCGTGTATTGATTCACCAGTGGTGAATTGGCCAGAATGTTGGTCATAGAACGCTTGTACTGTCTCGTCCTTTAGATTTAATGCGGGCTCCAGTTCCATTTCTATGGTTTTGGCAACGAGTAAATCTTTGCGAGTCTCTTCCCGGAGTGCTTCAAGCGAGGTCCCCCATTCTCTTAGTTGTTCATCGAACGCCTGGGCTGTCGGGTAGGAGTTCCGAACTCTTGCGATTTCTGACTCTACCTCGTCGCTGGCAGCAACGACTTGGCGCCTTGTTGACTCTTCGAGTAAAAGATGAAAGTCAATCAGTTGGTCAAGTACGCGACGGTACACCTGGTCACGAAACTGCGGCGGGACAACTTGGCCTGCTTTTGTCTCATTGGCGCGAACAGCCCGTTCAAGTTCTTCTCGAGTTACCGTAGTGGAACCATTGACTCGTGCGACTATCGGCGGAAGTATTGAAGGGACAGGTTTTACCGAGGGGATACTCGGTGAGTCCTTCGGCAATGCTGCTTGGGTATTCTCCACGGCTGGAGGCGGGGTGTCGTCTCGTGCGGCCGATGAGCACCCATACAGTGCAATAGTGATCAAAAGAGTTGTTTGTGTGACCGTGGTGCGCAACTTTTTGTCCTTGCTGATCAAGGTGTCAGTATATCTGCTGACGGCACTTATACCGTGAGGAGCCAGTGTCTTCCTAT
>DTWD01000480.1 GCA_012963185.1 Acidobacteriota bacterium | reverse complement strand
GTCCAGCGCAGTGTCATCCCGATAGCCGCTACCGTCGGATAACCGACGGCCGCAATCGCTGCAGCACGAACTCGTTGGCCACGCGTAAGTCGATGAAGCGAAGACGTCGTGTTCACATCCCTTCGTACTGAGGCCCGCCGCCACCTTCCGGAGGCACCCAATCAATAATCTGGTACGGATCCATAATGTCGCAGGTTTTACAGTGGACACAATTTGAAGCATTGATCTGCAGGCGCTTGCCTTCACCGGCATCAGCATCAAGAATTTCGTAGACATTGGCTGGACAAAAGCGCGTACAAG
Organism: Acidobacteriota bacterium; assembly: GCA_012963185.1. Next base: position 3,817 of record DTWD01000480.1, on the reverse strand, counting down.
GATTCTGGTATTCAGTAACACAGCGCGTGCGACAAATGTCTGTGTCATGCACCACTAGATGCGTTGGCTGATCTTCTTCATGGCGAGTACCTGAATAATGCACGTTCGTCAGTGTATCGAACGTAACCGTTCGATCAATCGTCACTTTTTGAGAGTGGGCTTCTGCTCCACGCGTGAAATACTCAGATACGGTCTGCATTCGCTCGTGTCCAGCATGGGACGGCATCGGGTCCTTAAACCACCAACCACCATTAACTAGCGATAATCCCGCAAAAAGTGAACCCGTCAACAAACCACCACTAAAACTCTGGCGGACATTCCGAACGGGATAAAGTTCCTGTTTGATTGGCCCATGCTCGACTAACTCAGCGTAACGGCTAAGACTCGTCGAAGATAGATCGTTTGACCGAATCGCCTGAAATGCAACCTCACCAGCATGTATCCCACTACGCATCGCAAGGTGAATCCCCTTCAGGCGCATGGAATTCACGAATCCCGCCGCATCGCCAATGATCAGAGCACCGTCCACGTAGAGTTTCGGAATGGCATACCACCCACCCTCAGGAAGTGCCTTCGCTCCATATCTGACCATCTGACCATTCGTAAGCAATGAAGATATTAGTGGATGGAGTTTGAATCGTTGAAACGCCACATGAGGATCAAATAGTGGATTGCGATAGTCAAGACCTGCGACAAACCCGACCGAAAGGCGGTCTTCACTCAACGCGTAGACAAACCCGCCACCAAATTCAGCTAATTTGAGTGGGTACCCCATCGTATGCATTACACGACCGGCCTCAATTCGTCCCGCCGGTATCTCCCACAGCTCTTTAATCCCAATGGCGTAGCTTTGAGGCAAGCATGCCGTATCGAGACTAAAACGCTTAACAAGTGTCTTGGTTAAATTACCTCGCACGCCATCGGACAGGATCGTAACTTTGGCATGAATATCGACACCGGCTTCAAACATTGTCTTCCGTGCACCATCACGTCCAATACCCCGGTCCCCAGTTCGAACGCCGATAACACGGTCCCCTTCGTACAAAACCTCTACCCCAGAAAATCCTGTAAACAGATCAACTCCAGCTAACTCAACCTGCTCGGCCAACCATTTCACAAAATGGTTCAAAGAAATGATGTAGTTTCCGTGATTCTGAAAAGGGGGCGGCGTAAACGGAGAGGTAAATCGGTGCCGTTGGGTCAGAAACGAGATAGTGTCTCCACTCACCGAAACGCTAAGAGGAGCACCTCGATCATGCCAGTCTGGAATGAGTTCTGTCAGAGTTGATGGGTCCAACACTGCACCGGACAACATGTGACCTCCGGCATCGCGCGCCTTTTCGAGAACCGCAACAGAAAGCGGCTCTCCGCCCTGCTCCGCGTTCAGTTTCGCCAATCGATAGGCCGCCGAAAGACCAGCTGGTCCACCACCTACAATCAATACATCAACGTCAAGCGTCTCTCGGTGCAGGGCGGCTCTCCTTTTTTGTACTGTCTGATTCAGCAGATCCTTAAATACTTACTACTTCTCATTCAACGCAGTTATAAGTGCAGGGACAATTTCAAATAGATCGCCAACAATTCCATAATCAGATACCTCGAAGATTGGCGCATCAGCATCTTTATTGACAGCAACAATCGTCTTGGCTCCCTTCATCCCAACAAGATGCTGAATGGCACCAGAAATACCCAGCGCCACGTACAATTTTGGTGCAACCGTTTGCCCGGAGCTACCAATCTGCCTATCCATCGGCAACCACCCCGAGTCGCAAATCGGACGCGAAGCAGCAAGTTCTGCACCTAGTGCCTTCGCCAATTCTTGGGCAATCGGCAATTGCTCTTCACCTTTAATGCCCCGCCCAACCGCAACAATCTTCTCTGCTTGCGTGAGGTCAACTGCTTGTTTTACCTCCTTGAACGCAGGATCCGGGCGCTGTCTGATTGCCCCACTCTTCACTTCAACAGGAACGGCCCGAATTTCAGCGGGAGAGTTGCCTCGAACAACCGAATCGGCTCGACAGGCTCCGACCTGCATACTTACAAAATGAGGTGTCGCTCCATCAGGATGAATATCTGCGACAAACTTCCCCTGAAACATAGGCCTAATGAGCAAGCGCACGCCTTCTTCAATTTTCGAACCGATACAATCTGGAATCAGGACCCTGTCGAGTCTCGCAGCAAGTTTGGGCGCGTAATCACGCGTCTGATAGGTGTGAGCACAGAGAACCAGATCTGGTTCTTCCATACGCACAACCTGAGACAGTGCCTCGACAAAACCATCAGGTGTATAGCTCGCCAAATCTGAATGATCGACAACAAGCACCTCTGACACAGCCGCGCGCGCCAATTCCCCGGCTACTCCATCGACAGCAGACCCGGCGACAACAACTTTGACCACATCTCCCATTTGTTGAGCTGCCGCCACGGTCTCCCAGCTCACCGGATTAAGAGAGCCATCTCGTTGCTCAGTGACGACGAGAATCATAGAACCCTCGCTTCTTCGCGAAGCAGACGAACAAGTTCATGTGACGCTGCCTCTGGGCCGCCTTCAATAAATCGTGTTGCCTTCTCTTTTTCTGGCACGTAAAGACGCACTATGTGCTGTCCTGCTGGTTGCAATTCTTCGGGCTCCACCGAACGGACTTCTTTTCTCTTGGCGGCCATAATGCCCTTTAACGTTGCATAGCGAAGTTGATTAATGCCACTCTGAATAGTCAGCAGTGCAGGGGTCGGCATACTGACCCACTGAAACCACCCTCCCTCCAGTTCACGCTTAACCCGTAGACCGTTCACACCACCGGCATCAACCTCCATAACAATAGTGGCATGAGGCAATCCCAAGCGTTCAGCGAGGATGACTCCTGTTTGGCCGAAACCCTGATCATTAGACTGTAAGCCGGTCAACACCAGGTCGAACTGTTCCGGTAACATGGCTGTCGCCAGTGAACTGGCCACTACATTCGCATCAGCAAACGCGAACTGTTCATGCTTTACGTGAATAGCACGGTCAGCGCCCCGTGCCAACGCTTCACGTATTACCTGTGTGACACGTGGAGGACCGGCGACGCAAACAACAACCTCACCACCATGTTGCTCTTTAAGTCGAAGTGCTTCTTCTAGTGCATAAGCGTCTGGTTCATTCATTTCAAAACTAGCATCATTGTCTCTGACCCATTCCGCCGTTTCGTTCACGCGCAGCGGCCAGTCACGAGTCACAACCTGCTTAACGCAAACCGCAATATTCATAGTGCATCGACCATAATGAAAAGAATCGTTCTCAGCTTCTTGCTGAGAACTCAGGCTTCGTAACGCTTAAACACAAGGCTAGCGTTCGTCCCGCCAAACCCAAATGAATTCGAGATTGCATACTCAATAGATAGCGTACGCTTCTCGTTTGGAACATAATCGAGGTCGCAATCAGGATCTAGGACTTCCTGATTAATCGTTGGTGGCACGACCTGGTGCCGAACGGCCAGCGCGGAAATACCGGCCTCTAGTCCCCCTGCAGCACCCAACAAATGACCAGTCATCGATTTCGTTGATGAAATCGACAACTTCTGTGCGTGTTCACCAAAACATTTTTTTATTGCGAGTGTTTCAGTCTTGTCATTGTACGGAGTCGATGTACCGTGAGCATTAACGTACTGAATCGCCGAAGGGCTGATTCCGGCATCTTCAATGGCGTTCTTCATCACACGAATCGCACCGGCGCCATCCTTTGCGGGAGCCGTCATGTGATGAGCATCTGCCGACATGCCATAGCCAACCAATTCACAATAAATCTCTGCACCACGCGACTGTGCACGCTCAAGTTCCT
>DTWD01000479.1 GCA_012963185.1 Acidobacteriota bacterium | reverse complement strand
TCTGAAGCTTAGGTTGAGCTGAACACCTTAAGATCTCGCAGTTCGCTGCAAAGGACGTTTCAACAGGCTTGACTGCCCCGACGCGAGTCAGGTCGCACGTTTATCGGTGACCATCATTCGCCTCTGCGCACGCCTCGTAGTTTCGTGTAGTCTCGTTGCCAAAGGAACGCGACGCGCTTGATGAAGCCCTCGCGTCATTGCAATGCACTCGACAAGACCGCACATTCGCAAGGGGGCAACCGGTCTACTGACCACCTTCATGCTGCTAGTCTGTCATTTTGCATCCGCGGCCGACGAACGCGAAGCACTGGGCCAAGCCCTCTTTTTTGATACCAACCTCTCTCTCCGTCGCAACCAGTCCTGCTCAAGCTGCCACGATCCGAACATTGCGTTCTCCGACGGTCGGAACGACAACGCTTTCGGCGCGGTGTCTCTCGGAGACGATGGCGTATCACTCGGCGACCGAAACGCACCCTCGCTCACCTATGCCTCTCTTATTCCAACATTTCAACGTTATGAAAACGGCGACTATGTCGGTGGGTTCTTCCGGGACGGTCGAGCGCCAACACTCCTAGAACAGTTAGCCGAGCCCTTTACCAATCCTCTCGAGATGGCGTTACCCGACATTGCAACTGTTGTTGCACGTGTCCAGGAAAATCCATCGCATGTAACGAAACTGGAAAGCCTTTATGGCGAATTAGTATTTGATAATCCCGAGCGCGCCTTTCAGGCCATCATCGAGAGCATCGCGGCATTCGAACAGACAGCGCTTTTCGCACCGTTCGACTCGAAATACGACAGGCACCTCAAAGGCGAGTACGAGCTTACGAGAGGAGAGGACCTGGGTCGCGCGCTCTTCTTTTCACAGCTCACGAACTGTCACCGCTGCCACTTGTTAAGCACGAAGGAATTCACAGACGGAGAAACATTTACCGATCATCGTTATCGCAACATCGGAATTCCAAAAAACACTCTGGCACGACAACACAATGGACTCTCGTCCACATATAGGGACACCGGACTGCTACAGAACCCCGCGGTTACCGACCCGGGCGTTGCCGGAAAATTCCGGGTGCCCAGTTTGCGTAATGTGGCTGTGACCGGTCCCTACATGCACAATGGCATCTTCAAAGATCTCCTCACAACCGTTCTCTTTTACAACAAGTACACTCTCGGCAATCCGGACAGTCAGATCAATCCCGAAACGGCCAGGCCCTGGAGACCCGCGGAAGTGCAAGACACTATCGACTACGACCTCTTACGCAACGGTCAACCCATCAGCGCCCGCCAAGCGCGGGCGTTGGTCGCCTTCCTTGAGACTCTCACCGATCAACGCTATGAGGGCTTGCTGGAACGTTAGTTTGGTACTTGCGTGGCGTCCAGCCGCAACGAACGCCGATACTTCAGTGGATCTGCCAACACCTTCTCCCTCGCCTCAGTAATCTCGCCGGCAGAATAGGACCGAAAGTCCGCCGGCAACGTGTCAGCATTAAACGTCTCAAGAATCCAATTTAAGACGACGGCAAGGTCTTCGTCATCCAAGGCCGACTGGGAGACACCCGGCACACGGACGACATACTCCCGCCCCGCCGGCGACGCCACAAGTCGTCCGATCTCGTCAACCAACGTTGGCACATCCGGAGGCAAACCCGATCCATTCGCGAGATGGCAGCCACGGCAATGCAGCAGATACCTCGCTTGCGAGTCATCCGCTGCCTCAACTCCACCCGAGAGCAACAACACCGCCAGTATGATTACCAGCAGCATCAGTCAGCTTCAGGCGCTTCTCCAAGTACCACCGCAACCGTGCAGTGATAGGTGCGAGCCTGAGTTCCGAAACACCAGAGAATATTGTTGCTGTTGCCCGGGAAGTACACGGGTTTGTCTCGTTCTGTTCCGTTACAGCCGCATCGCGAGCACACCGCCTTGCCACAACAATCGTTATACGAGATTATGTAGTCCCGGTCATCCGCCCCGTTACGACAGGTGCCCACCCACGTAATCGGCGACGCTTCCGCGCCGGGGGGACACGTCTTGTGCGTACCGCCGCAGCAGGCACACAGGGTGCCGCCGAGCGCACAGTAGCGCCAGTACTCACACGTCTTCGGGTCCCCCAGCTCGGTCGGCGCTTCCTGCGCAAACGCCCGAGCGACCGGCAATAATGGCAGCGCTGCGGCGCCGACTAACATCGCACCTATCCTCCCCAAAAAGCTGCGCCGTGAGACACGGCGTGCCAACAACCGAAAACTCGCGCGCGCGGTCTCGTCAAGCCAGTAGTACCCATTTGTTATGACATGTGATCTCTTCATGAGGCCTGTTCCTTCGCCGACACATTAGGTTCTTCGTTGCTAGCGTCCTTCATTATCCGCACGTAGTCCTGCACCGTGGCAATCCCCATATCCATCGCTTCAACTAAACTTTCGAGATGTTCTCGACTATTGACCAGTCCCTTGCTGTGCAACGTACCATCGGCACCGATCAGCACGGCAAACGGTAGTTTGCTGACGTGGTAACTCATCCCCAACGTCTGGGACAGCGTGTAAGGATAGGCGCCGAGGTCTAAATCGCCCGCATAGGCAATGTGCTGCTCCGGCTTGTCGCCGTCACTGGCAAAGACCAATCGCATCCGTTTGCTTTCACTGTTCGCCAACGACTTCGCCGTCGGCACCAGCGAGCGACATACTGGACACGTCGGCGAGACAAATAAGACCAGTGTCACGAGTCCGTTCGCATCAGGACCACCGACCGTTACCGGATTGCCACTGAGGTCCTGTAGCTCCATCGGCTCTGTGACTTCCCCCACCTTCGGACCTTCGGTCGGCTGTAGTGCCCCAGCCGGCGCTACCCGTTCGTGCAAGATGCCCACCTGTCGGGCC
>DTWD01000478.1 GCA_012963185.1 Acidobacteriota bacterium | reverse complement strand
GAATCTTACGTACACGGTTCTAAGTAAACGTAAACTCCTGCAGTTAGTCCAAGATCGACATGTGACGGGCTGGGATGATCCACGACTGCCAACGATTTCGGGAATGCGCCGTCGGGGTTATCCAGCCGCTGCGATACGGGTATTTTGTGACCGCATTGGCTTGGCCAAGAGGGAAAACGTCATTGATATTGCAGCGCTTGAGCATGCGGTGAGGGAAGATTTAAACCGACATTCGCCACGTGTGATGGGGGTGCTGCACCCACTTAAGGTCGTCATTGAAAACTTTCCTGAAGGTCAAGTCGATGAAGTTGATGTCATTAATAATCCAGAGGATGCGACTGCAGGCACACGGAAAGTGCCATTTTCTCGTGAGCTGTACATTGAGCGAGACGATTTTCACTCAGATCCACCAAAAAAATTCTTTCGCTTGGCACCAGGACGCGAGGTGCGGTTGCGTTGCGCATACTTCATTAAATGTGTCGGGGTTGTTAAGGATCCAAAGACGGACGAAGTGACTGAATTACGTTGCACTTACGATCCGGCTACCCGTGGCGGGTCGTCACCAGATGGGCGTAAGGTAAAGGCGACCCTGCACTGGGTTTCCGTAGCCCATGCCGTTGAGGCTGAGGTCCGGCTATATGATCGACTGTTCTTGGATGAACATCCCGGTGAAAACAGGGACTTTCTTGAATCACTCAATCCTGACTCTCTCAAAGTTATTCGGTCGTGTCGGGTTGAGCCCAGCCTCAAGAATGTACAATTTGGGAGTCGCTACCAGTTCGAACGACTTGGGTACTTTTGTGTGGACATTGATTCGACAAACAATCGTATCGTCTTCAACCGTACTGTGTTACTTCGTGATACTTGGGCTAAAGTCCAGCGGTCAATGCGGGCAAAGCGCTAGGCGCGTGTTACGCACGGTCGCGTACAGGAATGGAACCATGACTGGATTATTACTGTTTGCTCTCTTGGTCGGTCTTCTATTACCACTACAAGCGGGTATCAACTCACAATTGAGACTTCACATGGGCCACCCGCTTTGGGCGTCCTTGGTGTCGTTTACTGGAGGCACCCTTGCCCTAGTTTGTCTGCTTGCATTGAACCGCATATCGTTGCCGCCGGTTGGATGGTTTGAACGCGTGCCCTGGTGGCAGTTGACTGGTGGATTGCTTGGCGCGCTGTTTGTAACGGCTGCGCTCATGCTCGCGCCCCGGCTTGGGGCCGCCACCTTAGTTGCCTCAGTGGTAGCTGGTCAAATGGTTGGATCTATGGTTATTGATCACTACGGTATTGTGGGATACCCACAACATGACCTCAGTGTAGAGCGGATTATGGGGATGCTGCTTGTGATTATTGGCGTTGCGCTGATTCAGTACAAATAGAGGTGCATAAATGAGTGAATCAAGTGGCTTGCGGACAGTGCAACTGTTCGCTACCTGCTTGGTCGAAACTATACGTCCTGCGGTTGGGATGGCGGTTGCTCGCGTGCTGGAACAATTAGGCGTGGCAGTCGAGGTTTCCAATCAGCAGACTTGCTGTGGGCAACCTGCATTTAACGCCGGCGCATGGGACGAAGCCCGTGCCATGGCTCGGCACACGCTCGACACGCTTGAACAGTCAGAAGCCCCGATCGTCGTGCCATCGGGTTCGTGTACCGACATGATTATGCATCGGTACGGGGAGTTGTTGCAGGACGATGCGGTTTACGCTGCTAAGGCAGTGCGGGTGGCAGCACGGACCCATGAGTTCAGTCAGTTTGTTGTCGAGAAACTCAAAGCGCCAGCGCTTGGACGCTGTGTAGATCGTACGCTGGTCTATCACCCTTCCTGCCATCTCTCGCGAGGTCTCGGTATTCGCGAGGCCCCACAACAACTACTGAATGGCATCGAAGGGGCCCAATGCGTTCCCCTCGAAGGAGCTGATGAGTGTTGTGGCTTTGGCGGACTGTTCTCGGTAGAGATGAGCGACATTTCTAGTGCAATGCTAAAACGCAAGCTCGACTCCATCGTAGAGTCTGGTGCGGACACGGTGGTTGCTTGTGATGCTGGGTGTTTGTTGCAGATCGAAGGTGGGTTACACCGTCGAGGCGCACGGGTGTCAGTTTGCCACCTCGCGGAAATTCTAGCGGAGCAAGTGTGACGCAGAGCACGGTGGCGTTTCATCGGCGTGTAACTGATGCCTTGGCAGACCATCAGCTTCGTGTCGCGCTTGATCGCACCACCAACCGTTTTGCCAGCTCACGTCTAAAGGGTTTGGCATCACTGCCCAACGTCGAGCACGTGCGCGATCAGGCTCGTGCTATCAGAATGCGGACGCTAGAGAATCTGGATAAACAGCTCGAACAGTTTGAAGAGGCTGTTGGTGCAGCGGGAGGCCATGTTCACTGGGCAAGGAACGCGACCGAAGCGAGTCGCATCGTGCTGGATTTGGCGAAGTCACGTAAAGTTCAACGCGTGGTGAAATCAAAATCCATGATTAGCGAAGAGATCGAGCTCAATAAAGCCTTGATTGATGCCGGTCTTAATGTCATCGAATCCGACTTGGGTGAGTACATTATCCAACTGGCTAATGAGAAGCCATCTCACATCATTGCTCCTGCTGTCCATAAGACGAAGGAAGAAGTAGGACGACTCTTCGCAGAAAAACTTGGAGTCCCGCTAACACATGACCCCGAGCAAATGGCCAAGATTGCGCGCGAGCGACTTCGTAATGTGTTTCTAAGGGCAGATCTGGGTATCAGTGGTGTGAACTTCGGCGTAGCAGAGACGGGCACAATCGCGATCGTGACCAATGAGGGCAATGCATCACTCACAGTCAGTGCGCCGAGAATTCATGTCGCGATGATGGGTATTGAAAGACTCGTGCCTACGCTTGATGATCTGACTGTCATGTTGGAACTACTGGCTCGTTCAGCTACGGGACAGAAGCTTACGGTGTATACCGATCTGCTCACAGGTCCCAGACATGATGAGCAGGATGGTCCAGAAGAGTTACATGTGGTGCTACTTGATAACGGTCGAAGTGGTTTACTCGGCACCTCGCTGGCCGAGGTCCTAGCGTGTATTCGGTGCGGAGCTTGTCTCAATGTTTGTCCGGTTTACCGTGAAATCGGAGGACATGCTTACGGCAGTGTTTATCCAGGTCCAATTGGTGCTGTTCTGACACCGGCTATTGGTGGCTTGGAACGTTGGGAAGCACTACCGATGGCGAGTTCATTATGCGGTGCATGCCGTGACGCTTGTCCCGTGCGCATTGATTTACCGCGCATGCTTCTAGAACTTCGGGCAAAGCGAGCCAACGCCAACCGTCTTCCCCTGTGGCTCAAGTTTGGGCTAAAGCTCTACGCCGCAACCGCCACGCGCCCTCAACTTTTTCGAGTAATGGTAAGTGTGAGCCGGTGGGTTTTAGGGAAATTTAGTACTGGTGGGTGGTTACGATGGTTACCATCACCCCTTTCAGGCTGGACGCGCTCTCGAGATTTTCCAGTATTTGCGGACCAATCGTTTAGTGAGCAATGGCAGTCGAGGCGTACCAACTGATGAGTCTAGACAGTCGTGCGGCCATTCTCAGTCAAATTCGGCAAAGCCAGACACGATTGGAGGAGCAAGTTCGTAATAAAGTCCAGGCAGAACCAATCGGTGATACCCGAGGTGATTCCGAGAACCTCGTCGAACGCTTTAGCCGGGAGGCTGAAATGGCCGGTGCTCAACAACATCGTGTTATGAGGCAAGAAGATGCTGTTGAAGTTGTCCATCAAATCTTATGCGATAACGACGCCTCGGATATATTGGCTTGGAATTCAACTGACCTGTTAATGGGAGAATTAAATAAGGCCTTAATTCAGCGTGGATACCGATTACTTGATGCCGTGCTGCCTAAATCGGCCGACGAACGAAAGATCAAGTTGGGTCAACTCGCACAGGCTAAGGTTGGTGTCACAGGCGCCCTAGCAGGCATTGCTGCTACAGGCACAGTAGTCCTGGCGAGCGGTCCTGATCGGGCACGACTCGCATGGTTGCTACCCCCTGTGCACGTTGCGTTGTTATCATCACACTTCATCTATCCGACTCTCTCGTCGTTTTTTTCTGGACACGAGGATTGCGTCCGTCGCAGTAGTCATGTGGCATTT
>DTWD01000477.1 GCA_012963185.1 Acidobacteriota bacterium | reverse complement strand
TTCAAAAACTTTTGGTAACTCACGCATATTGAGGGATCGTATCAGGACGGGCGGGAAAACAAATTCACTGTAGGTACGGCTATAACCGCACTCCAGAACGCTTTCTAATCTGTTGTGAGTTTCATTCGAGTAATTTCAGCACGAACAAGGCGTTCTGCAACCTCTGATACGACATCCGCCGTTATCTCTCGTACGATAGAGTCAGTCATCCTGGAAACGACTTGATCTCGGAGAGACTCCAGCATTTCGTCTGTGACTAAAGTAACCGGCTGATCCGGCACACTGCTCGACGCACCTACAGCCTCACCGTTTCGATGTTCTTCTGCTTCCAGATATCGTCTAAACGCCTTCGAAAGAACGGAGTCGACCTCATGTGTCTGGGCCAAGCTGCCTGAGGACGAACCGAACTTCTCCGGAGACACTGTGGAACTCCCTTCGACTACCCGTGCAGAGTCAGCCGCAGGTCTGCTATCCAATAGTTCCTTTACTTTTTTAACTACTTGATTCGGCTCGAAAGGTTTAACGAGCACACCGTCACATCCAGCTTCCTTAGCTTGGGCTTCATTCACCGGCTCAAATGCACCCGCCAGCAATACGACAGGCACATCATGCGTCGCCCCTGACTTAACAAAGGCCGCCACTTCATATCCGTTCTTGTTAGGCATATTCACGTCGACCAAAACAATATCCGGGGTTTCTTTCCTAATAGCGTCAACAATTTTCGAGCCATCGCCAACGGTCACGACCTCGATATCTTCATCGACGAACGTAAGCTGGACAACCCGTTGAATGGTAACGCTGTCGTCTGCAAGCAACAGCTTATGAGGCATTTGTTCGGAGGCTACTTGTCCGCTGGTCGGCAGTCAAGCCATCACGACTCGAACTACTCCGGTCGAACATTCGCCTGAATAAAATCAACAATTGCCTGCATCGGTGTGCCAGGTTGAAACACGCCTTCAATCCCAATCTCTCGAAGTCCTGGCAAATCGGCATCTGGAATAATCCCGCCAAGAACCACAAGGATATCTTTAAGTTTTTTCTCTGCCAGTAACGTCATGAGCCGCGGACAAATATGATTATGAGCACCAGACAAAATCGATACACCGATCACATCTGCATCTTCTTGCAACGCTGCCTCCACAATTTGCTCCGGTGTCTGACGAAGACCCGTATAGATAACCTCCATACCGGCGTCTCGCAAAGACCGCGCAATCACCTTTGCACCGCGATCATGACCGTCAAGCCCTGGCTTTGCGATAACGACTCTTATTCGTCGCACGTACCCTCACCAGTAACCGAGTTTCGATTCATAACACCCCAAGAACAACTAGATTACCGGAGACTCTTCATATTCTCCCCACACACTTCGAAGTGTGTCGCACATCTCGCCGAGTGTCGCCTCCGTACGCGCGGCCTCAATAATCAATGGCATAAGATTATCCGTGCCTTTCGCTGCCCTACCTAAAGCCTCAAGCGCACGAAAGGCACTTGTTTCGTTTCGTGACTTTCGAACACTTTCAATTCTTTCAAGTTGTTGAGCCGCCACCTGATCATCGATCAACAGTGTTGGCACTGATAAAGGCGCGCCGTCAACATACTGATTAACACCCACCAGTGGCGACTCACCCCGATCGAACGCCTGCTGCGCTCGATAAGCACTGTTCGCGACTTCTCGTTGCGGATAACCAGTTTCAATCGACGCCACCATGCCGCCACGACGATCAATCTCCTCGAAGTATCCACGCGCACTGGTTTCCAATTCTCCAGTTAATGTTTCGATATAGTAGGACCCGCCGAGTGGATCGATTACAGATGGCGTGCCGGTCTCATAGGCAAGAATTTGCTGCGTACGTAATGCCAACAACGCCGCCTCACGGGTCGGAAGCGCTAGCGCTTCATCAAGCGCATTAATATGCAATGAATTTGCTCCACCTAAAACCGCTGCCAAGGCCTGCAATGTTGTTCGAACAACATTGTTGTAAGGCTGCTGCGCCGTAAGTGTCACACCCGATGTCTGCGCATGGAACCGCAATTTGTGCGACCGCTCATCTCTTGCACCAAATCTATCGCGCATAGCCGTCGCCCACATTTTCCGCGCCACTCGATACTTCGCAATCTCCTCGAAAAAGTTATTATGAGCATTGAAGAAAAAAGAAATCCGCGGCGCAATGTAGTCGACATCAAGACCTGAGTCGACTGCATGTTGGACGTATTCCATTCCGTCACTCAAAGTGAACGCAAGCTCTTGAGCCGCTGTCGCTCCAGCCTCTCTAATGTGATACCCGCTAACGGAAATGGTATTCCAGCGAGGCACATGGTCCGCACAGAACGCCACGACGTCCGTCACAAGACGCATCGAAGGATGAGGCGGATAAATGTACTCTTTCTGTGCAATATATTCTTTGAGAATGTCGTTCTGAATAGTTCCAGAAAGTTTCGCCCAATCAGCCCCTTGTTCTTGTGCGACGACGAGATACATCGCCATCAGCATTGCGGCCGGCGAGTTAATAGTCATCGAGGTCGTTATTTGTTCGAGTGAAATATCGCTAAACAATCTCCGCATGTCGACCACACTTGACACGCTGACACCACATCTACCGACCTCGCCAATTGAAAGCCCATGGTCAGGGTCTCGCCCCATTAGAGTGGGTAAATCAAATGCCACACTCAGACCTGTTCCACCTGCTTCCAGTAATTCGTGATAACGACGATTCGTTTCCTCTGGCGTTCCAAAACCAGAAAACTGGCGCATCGTCCAAAGCTTTCCACCATAACCAGTGGTGTGAATGCCACGAGTAAAGGGAAATGAACCAGGATCATTTAAATCCTCGCCGTATGCCATACCAGCCAAATCATGCGCACTGTATAGATACTTACGATTAGCATCTTCAGAAACGTCTACACCGAGACCGACAGCACTATTGTTTTTCTTCGAAAAATCCATGCACGTACTTTAGGCACCCAAGCGAAACGCTAGAAGCTCTGTTGTTTCGCTCTCTGGCGTTTCAGCCGTCAACTCGATGATGTATTCGCCAGGAGCGAGAAACGAAGGAAGGAACTCAACCTGGTATGGCTGTCCATCTGATGCTGGCCTCAGTGTTAACGGAAACATCACATCACCGCGCCGATTCAATAATCGCGCGTGAACTTCTGGCACCAGGTCACCTGGCGCATAGGCATTAAATCGAACGATTAAGTAATCCGTTCGGCGGAAATTCCGTGAAGCAGTCGGCGGGATTGTCCAATCTTCTGATAGTTCTCGATATTCCAATGCATTACGTGCACGTATGAAGGACGGCGTACTAAATACAATCTCAGGTGCCGTGAAATCAGGCACAGAAATCTCATTGCGGTACCGATCGAGTACCTCTCCACCATCTCCTTCAATTGCAAGACTGATCTGCATCACTCCTGGATCGGCCTCAAACTCTAAAGATGCGCCTTCAGAAGAACCACTCGCGGTATTCCGATCTCCCGTCGTACCTCGACCCGGCCCCACCGACTCAGGAACCCGCCCACGAAAATACGCATCGCCGTTGTTTCCCATTGCGGTAACCAAAATCCTGGACGCCTGGGTACTTCGTCGTCCTCTCTCTAACACCGGTTCCCACACAAAAGTTATGCGCGTCTTTCCATTGTCAGCCCGGGAACTTCCAAACCACGTTCTGACAAGCTGCCCTCGGCGCTGTTCTGACAACGTACCCAGTGCAACATCAACTGCCCGTGGAGGTTCATCACTAGCAGCTCTCAATGAACGTTGAATATCGAGCTCTGTAATCGCCCAGTACCCTTTCCGCGCCCGCAAATTAACCTGTGGTCTACTCACACGGACTTCGATCTCGTGAAATTCACCATCGGTCGCTTGTAACGTAGAGTTGTAACCAAGCAGATAATAGGCATTTAAATCGTCGAGCATTTGCTGCAGCCCTGGACGAAAATCATTCTGATTAATGATGGCGCGTCCGTCAGTCTCTTCTGACAAAATCCTCAATGTATCCTGCGTTCGCCGTAATTGACGCGCGTTCGTCTGCAAAGCGATGTTTGGACCACTCACATCAAATTCTTGAGCCGCTAGCCCTCGAGGATCGAGGGTGTAAATAGACGTATTGAAACGCGTTGCTGTCTGAAACACCCGCCGAAGATCACTAATAATCTCATCTTGCTGAAAAAACGCCGCCACTTCTTCCATTGAGTCGTTGCCAGCAAATGGATCGTACCTGGCTGGATTAACAGCCGGGTCAACTCCCGTCTGCGCATTCATTGCGCGCATCTGAGGTGGCACATAATTCGAGTACCCTTCGCTAACAAGAAGTACTGACTTGCGTCCCTCACGCATGGACCCGAGGTAAATCATTAGGCCCTTGAGCGCCGACAATGAAACGTCATTTCTCATTCGTTCAACAATTTCAGTTGGGTAATGGTTGTAAGCCGACTCAAATTGATTGCGAACGAAATATCTATATTTGACACCTTCAAACGAATTAATAGCGTTGATCACAGCCTGATGATTTCGTGTCAGCCGAACCCCTTCTAACGGCATGAGCGGAAACATGACCCCAACGAGGTCAGTCGGTATCAGGCTATTCTCAAGAAATTCGACGAGCAGCTGACGCGCACGAAAACTGTTGCCCTGTCGTACATGATAGTCATCAAGAAAAATGACAAACACGCGAACATCTGCCTGAGAAGCTGCCCGCTCCTGATCAGACCGTCGACGACCAACCTCGACAAGCGGGGACTCCTCCAAGGCGGGGAGCTGATCGACCTGGACAAGTTGAAAAGAATCGATCTCTTGCTTTACCCCGTCTTCATATATCTCAAAGTCATCCGCTGCAAGATCAAGAACAGGATTGCCTTCTTGGTCCGTTACCGTGGCATCCACTCGAACATAGCTGATCCCACTACGAAAAATAGGCGGCTGTTGGTCAGAGTTCTCAAGCGTCTCACCTGGCACAAGCGGAACGTCTTCAGTAGCGTTCCCACCGGCACTATTCGTGGCGGTTTGGGCATCCTGATCTTGATCAGGCGGTTGCTGCTGTCTGGCACCTCCGTTTGCCACAAACAGCATGCTCAGCGCCAAGCCAACAATGGTCCATTGTCGAATCATACGGTTCCAAAAAGTAGGCGTATAGTGTCAATGATAACATCGCATGACAGGAAACCTGACGCCATATGTCTGATGTAAATCTACACAATCTACCGCTAACAAACCTGTCCGAAGAAGAACAACTATTAAAAGCAACTGTACAAAAATTTGCCGAAAAAGAGATTTTTCCGTTAGTCCGAGAAATGGACGAATCGGCATCGATTCCGCGCAGTCTTATCGATCAACTGTTCTCTCTTGGACTTATGGGAATTGAAGTGCCGGAACATTATGGTGGCTCCAACGGCTATTTTTTCCTCTCCATACTCGCGGTGGAAGAACTCGCTCGGGTCGACCCAGCAGTCGCTGTCGTGGTTGATGTCCAAAACACGCTCGTTGTTAACGCGATTAAACGCTGGGGATCAGAAGACATTCAGAAATATTTCTTACCGCTGCTAGCGTCAAAAGCGGTCGGTGCATATGCACTGTCCGAAGCAGGATCAGGCAGCGACGCATTCTCTTTAAGTAGTCGGGCAACACGTGGCGGAGACACCTACGTTCTTACGGGACAAAAGACGTGGATCACCAATGCACTCGAAGCCGAAATCTTTATCATTTTTGCAAATGAAAATCCCAAATCTGGACACCGTGGAATCACGGCGTTTCTTGTCGAACGGTCGACACCAGGGCTTTCGATCGGTAAAAAAGAAGACAAGCTCGGCATTCGGGCAAGCAGCACCTGTGAGGTTGTTCTGGATGACTGTCGTGTGTCGGCATCAAATGTTCTGGGAAAACCTGGTGAAGGTTACAAAGTAGCTATCGAGACACTAAACGAAGGACGCATCGGTATTGCTGCCCAAATGGTAGGACTCACCCAGGGCGCACTGGACCATGCGTTGTTGTATACACAGGAAAGGCAGCAGTTCGGTCAACCACTGTCAGACTTTCAAGCTGTCCAGTTTCAACTCGCGCAGGCTGCCACTGAGCTGAACGCCGCTCGCCTAATGACTTACAATGCGGCTCGTTTGCACGACACAAACAAAGCATTTCTTACCGAAGCCGCGATGGCGAAGCTTTTCACGTCGCAGGTCGCTGAGCGCGTCACATCACTCGCGGTACAGCTACTGGGTGGTGTCGGTTATACAAAAGACTACCCCGTAGAAAAGTTGTACCGGGATGCCAAAATAGGACAAATATACGAAGGCACATCAAATCTTCAGTTGCAAACTATCGCCAAACAACTTCTTAAAACATCTCCCTGATCGCTATAGATTGTCGCCACAAATTAATCAAAGAAGCATCGGTAACCAACGTATCGGAACGGGGAGAACTTGGTAATTTCGATGCGCTCTGTAGCCACAAAACAAATCGGGCTCAGAAAATCGAAGCGGCGTTTTTTTCTAGATTACTCTGCGGTAACTAGCTTTTGAAAAATCGGTTTCAACCGGTTGACACTATCTGCAAGCTCTTCCGGTACAACCCGTGTGTTACCCACAACTGACATAAAGTTCGTATCTCCCTGCCAGCGCGGGACAAGATGAACGTGCATGTGACCAGGCACGCCGGCCCCCGCCGAACGCCCAAGATTCATGCCGACATTTATGCCATGAGCCTGGTAAGCCTCGGTGAGTACCATCTCGGAAATTCGTACTAAGCGAATGAGTTCGCCAAGTTCTTCAGAATTGGCATCAGCCATCCTCCCGATGTGCCGGAATGGCACAACCATAAGATGGCCGTTGTTATATGGATACTTATTGAGAATGACAAACACGCAAACTCCGCGGTACAAGAGAAGTGGTGCCGGCGCATCCTCACCGCATACCTCACAGAAAACACAGTCTGCAGCCTCATTGCTCGCAGCGCCGGTCACGTATTCTAGTCTCCAAGGGGTCCATAGCCTCTCCATCGGGCCTCTCCGCCTCTAAACCTTTCTCTTTGGGAAGGGGGGATAACTTCAATACTGCCGAAAACTCGTCTCTGGTGCTACCGACGAATTTTCGTCTAGCGAAGAAGCGGTATCGTGGCCTGACTCAACGTCACGGTCAAGGCTAGATACCGTTGCTATCTCGTCACTGTTAATGAGGTCTTTCAACTCTTTCCCAGGTTTAAAGTAAGGCACCCGCTTGGAAGGAACGTCTACACGATCACCTGTCTTTGGATTTCGCCCCTTGCGTGGCTCACGACGACGCAATCGAAAACTGCCAAAACCACGAAGTTCGATTTTCTCGCCTCTATGAAGGGCATTGATAATACTGTGAACAACAGCGTCGACAATAACCTCAGAATGCTTCTTGGTTAGATCGGCTACGCGAGCAACCTCTTCAACAAGCGCTGCTTTGGTCATGCTGTCTCCAGCCACGCCCCCCCCTTGCGAAGACTCGACGACCGGCTACTCAGACGACGTCTGCTGCTTGAAGTGGTCGCCAAGAGTGACTTCGGGCGAATCACTACTAGCGTAACTCTGCCAATCAGTTTCAAAGTCGTCACTACTTAACGCACGAATACTGAGACCAATCTTTCTGTCTTCTGGACTCAGTTTGATGACACGCATCTTGATAGTCTCATCCACCTTGAGTCCCGCATCTTCACTGCCAGCTTGATTCTCAAACTCGGAAACGTGAATCAAACCTTCAATGCCTTCACCTAGCTCAACGAAAGCGCCGAAATTCGTTATACGAACAATCTTTCCTTCAACAACATCCCCGACTTTCGTATTCGAAAAGAAATCGTCCCAAATATCCGTGGCTAGTTGCTTCAAGCCAAGCGATAATCGCTGGTTTTCCGAATCAATATTGAGAACCATCGCCTCAACTTCATCACCCTTTTCCAACACATCAGACGGGTGCTTCAGGCGCTTGCTCCATGACATATCTGAGATATGAATCAATCCGTCTATGCCTTCATCAATCTCAACAAAAGCACCAAATTCAGTTAAATTACGGACTGTCCCTGTAAGCTTGGTGCCAACCGGATACTTATCCTCCAGTTCCTGCCAGGGATTACTCTCCGTTTGCTTAAGACCAAGTGAAATTCTCCGCGACGAAGAGTCCACCGCTAAAATCATGGACTCTACCGTATCTCCGACGTTAAGCAATTTAGACGGATGCTTAATCCGTTTACTCCAAGACATTTCAGAAACGTGAATCAAGCCTTCGACACCCGGTTCAAGTTCTATGAATGCACCATAGTCCGTTAGGCTGACAACCTTCCCAGGAAGACGCTGCCCGACTGGGTAACGATCAGTAGCAGAGACCCATGGGTCGTCATGCAACTGCTTGTATCCCAGAGATACTCTTTCGGTAGCAGGGTCGTATTTGAGAACGACCACTTCGATATTATCGTTAACATTCTGTAGTTCAGAAGGATGTTGTGCCCTTCCCCATGACATGTCCGTTACATGCAACAACCCATCGATGCCACCAAGATCAATAAACGCGCCGTAGTCTGTGATGTTTTTGACAACCCCCTGCATAATCTTGCCCTCTGACAGGTTTGCGAGAGTATCCTTTTTCTTTTCTGCGTTCTCTTCCTCAAGCAAAACCTTTCGTGAGAGAACGATGTTTCCGCGCTTCTTGTTAACCTTGATGACTCGCATGCGTAACTCTTGGCCACGCAAAGAATCGAGGTTCCTAACAGGTCGAACGTCGATCTGCGACCCTGGTAAAAACGCTCTCACGCCGATGTCTACAGCTAACCCGCCTTTAATGCGCTCGATCACACGACCGATAACAACCTTTCGATCGGAATAAGCCTTTTCGACATCGTCCCAAATTTTCATTTTTTCGGCTTTTTCGCGCGACAGCACGATATGGCCTTCACGGTCTTCCGTACGCTCAAGAAGTACTTCGACTAAATCACCAGGCTGGATCGGCGCCTCGCCAGCCTCGTCGTAAAACTCAGAAAGAGCAATAACCCCTTCGGACTTATAACCAACGTCTACAACGACCTCAGAATCAGAAACCTTAAGAACCGTTCCCTTGATAACTTCACCTTCAGCAATATTCTTAAAACTACTAGCGTAAAGCTCTAGGAGAAGGGCCTGCTCAGCTGGATCTCGGGGTTCTTCTTCACTTTCAAGCACGGTAACACCACCAAAAGCAGGCTTGGCTTCAGCTAGTCTAGGCACTACTGTTTCAGCGGTATCGCCAGCTGCCCCCTCATTTACATCGGTCATTCTCTGCCCGTCCTCCTCGCAGCAGCCCATCTCAAAAGATGGACGCGCACCATCCTTATCGTGTCGAACCTAACGACACGTTCACCAACTCTAGATTGGCGGTAAGCATAAGACTATATGCTACTTAACGACGCAAGGTCAATCCTGCAAAAGACCGTAATGGCACGCCTAGACAAGCGCGCTATCCAAGCAAAACTCGTAGAAATTACCGCGACAGACCTTCGCCATATTGAAAGCTGAAATTGAACCCATAGCACAATCAGCGTATCCGGAAGAAACATCTGGGGCATGTTTAAGTCCGACACACGCCAAGGCAACTTCAATTCAACAGGAATATTTATGAATGGAGATTTATAAAGTAATCATTAGGGAATCAATCACTGAACAGGATTGTAAAAATGGGGCCGCACGACACGTAAAGGCCGAGTCCATATCTATAAATCCAACTTCCGACTCACAATACGAATCACCTGTTCAATTACTTCATCCACCGGAGTACCCGTGGTATCAACAAGCACTGCATCTGGCGCTTGTTTAAGAGGAGACACAGCTCGGGTGCGGTCCAAATGATCTCGCGCTTTGAGAGCATCGGCTACTTCCTCCACGCGCACATTACTAGGCAATTGGTGCGCCTGATCGTGCGCACGTCTCGCAGCTCTCTCTTCGGGCGCTGCATCGAGGTAAATTTTCACTTCGGCATCCGGAAACACAGACGTCCCGATATCTCTACCCTCCATAACAACACGCCCTCCATCAGCCAATGCGCGCTGTCGTCTCACAAGCGCTGCTCGCACCTTTGACAACCTTGCTACCTTGGCTGCCGCAGCATCCATTTCTGGGGTTCTAATCAAATCGGTCACGTCATGCCCATCCATAGCAACCTTTACACCATTAAAATCAAAGTAGGCATTCTCAGCTATATTCGCAAGGGCGACCTCATCATCAAAAGAACATCCGTCTTGAATAGCTCTCCACGCTACCGCCCGATACATAGCCCCCGTGTCAATATGTTGACAATTTAGTACCGAAGCAAGTTGCCGCGCCACCGTTCCTTTCCCTGCCCCAGAGGGACCGTCAATTGCTATTACCACTGCATCAGTCATTCTTAGTTATCGTCAATACTTACCTTGGGAACCTGATTCAGAACACCACGTAATGCACTGAGCTCCTCTTTAGATAAATCTCGTGACTGGCCTGATTTAAGACCTCGGAGCCGTAACGGCCCGAGCGAAGTGCGGACCAAACGAACAACCGGATGGCCAATACTTTCAAACATCCGTCGAACCTGGCGATTTCTCCCCTCACGAAGGACAACCTGTATACAGGCTCGGTCAGTATTACGAGATGTTCGCGGACTACTAATACGCCGTACTTCTGCCGGCACGGTCTTCCGCCCGTCAAGACGCATGCCCTTGGCAATCCTGCGTAATTGCTGATCCGTCGGACACCCACGAACAGTAGCTTCGTAGACCCGTGAAACACCATGACTCGGATGAGTCAATAGAGAAGCCATCTCACCGTCATTTGTTAACAACAATAGTCCTTCAGAATCGTAATCTAGACGACCTACCGGATAAACATACTCAGTCAAACGAGGGACTAAATCAAGAACCGTTCTCCGACGCTGAGGATCGCGGCGAGTCGTCACGACACCCCGGGGTTTATGCACAAGCAAGTAGCGTCTTGGGCCGGGGCGAGCCACTCTTCGCCCATCTACTCGTATGTCATCGCTCTGAGGATCAGCACAAACACCCAGTCTGCGCACCGTCACACCATTAAGCGTAACGCGACCATCTGCAATGAGCTTCTCGGCTGCACGCCGCGACGCAACACCTGCCGCTGACAATACTTTCTGGAGACGAACCGATTGTGATTCTTTCGCCGCCATCTCTCTCATTAAATAAACTTGGATCTACAAATACACCAACAGGATCCGTTTGCTGTTACATTATCAGTGGACTTTTTCTGCCTCGTCTGGCTCAGAAGCGGCTGGTGCCGACTCAGTCTCAAATGGAAGGATCTCTTCGGTCGGATAGGCTTCTGTAAGCATGGTTGGTACTTCCATACCGAGAGCCTCGGCCATATCTTCAACCTTGGGTAAATCCTCAAGATCTTTGAGGCCAAAGCGATCGAGAAACTCTCGCGTAGTTGCATAAAGAAATGGACGCCCTATGACCGCCCGCCTTCCAACAACCTTCACCAGGTGTCTCTCAACTAAAGTACCAAGCACACCCGAAGTATTAACCCCTCTAATCTCAGCGATCTCAGGTCCGGTTACCGGTTGACGGTAAGCAACAACCGCCAGCGTTTCCAACGCGGGAATAGATATCCTTTTCTTTGAATGTTCATGAAATAGTCGACGCACCCATTCGTGTAATTCTGATTTTGTGACAATCTGATAACCGCCCGCGACTTCCACAAGCTGCAATCCACCCGAGCGTTCTTTCCATTCCTGGCAAACACTCGCCAAGGCTTCTTCGACGTGCTCAGGCGGTTCGCTATCAATTGTTTTGACAATTACCTTTAGCGAAACAGGATCCGGAGAAGCAAATATCAATGACTCGATGATAGATTTAAGTTCGTCAAAGTCCGCGCCTACAGTCACGAGCCTTCATCCTCTTGTTTAGTAGTCTCTCTCATCGCAAATTGATCGAGACCAGATGTCCCAAATGGATGAGAGTCATCATTAGAACGCGTCCGAGCATAAACCCGAATGGGTCCGCATGCTCCTTGTTGAAAAACACGAATCAACTTAAGGCGGATCATTTCGAGTACAGCTAAGAAGGTTGTAATAAGTTCCTGGCGGGACGATGCATCCGGAAACAACTCATTGAATCCACACGGTCCCCCGGAGGCTAATTGTTCGATGAGCTCTTGAATCCGAGTCTCAATCGAAACGAATTCCGAGGGTAGTCGAACCGTAGGGTACTCACGCGACCTTGACAACACTGATTGGAAAGCCTGTAACAGGCTAAACAAATCAACCTCAAGCTCTCGTTCAAAAGGTTCACCAGAGATTTCTTCAACAAGACCTTCTGGACGTGTCCATTGTGCGCTACGAACCGTCTCTCGCTCGTGAAGTAGCTCTGCCGCCATTTTGAACCGTTGATGTTCAACAAGCCGCTTCACCAGTGCATCACGTGGGTCTTCTTCGTCAAGTTCATCCGCCGACTCAGTCTCAAGCCTTGGAACAAGCGTTCGAGACTTAATGTGAATAAGAGTCGCTGACATTACGAGAAACTCTCCAGCTACGTCGAGGTTGAGTTCTCCCATCAACTCAAGATACTCAAGATATTGGTTAGTGATAAGAACAATGGGAATGTCATAAATATCCACCTGGTTCTTTTTAATCAGGTGAATCAAAAGGTCGAGTGGCCCTTCAAAATCAGCGACCTTGAAAGGATAATCAGGCAAAATCGACTCAAAATTAGACGGAATCTCGACTTCACCTAATACCGGTGTCATGTCGTTAACTCGTTCTTCGTCGGCCATTTCACGCTCTCCAAAGAACTAAAAGCACCATAGCATCAAATCGAGAGCTAGCTAACCCTCTCACTCATATATCAATCTGACGGCCTCACGTACCTCAGCCATCGTCTCTTGAGCCAGACGCCTTGCTTTCGCTGAACCATCGTAAAGAATTTCACGAATTCGGCCAGGTCGACACAGAATTTCTCTTCGTCGCTCACGCATAGGCTCAAGATGCATATTAATCGCGTCAGCCAATGATTTCTTAACCTCAACGTCTCCGACTGTGCCAGCTCGGTATCTCATCTTAAAATCTTCTACCTGAGCCAGGTCAGAGTTAAAAGCATCGTGGTAAATAAAAACAGGGTTCCCTTCAACAGTGCCAGGG
>DTWD01000476.1 GCA_012963185.1 Acidobacteriota bacterium | reverse complement strand
AATAGTCGAACTGACCGCCGCGGCTTTCTACCATGCGCGAACACTCCGACACCGGCGGCCCTTGAGGATCAATCTGTGTGAGAGGACGTTCAAAACGCCGCCGCGCCCGGCGGACCGCCGCGCGGTAGTCACAAATGGCCGTAATTTCAGCATCATCGAGACTCTCCATGAGTTCCGTGAGCTGGCCCGTACCAGCAGCCCGCTCAACCAACGGTTTGAGCAAATCGTCATCAGGAAATGCGTCAACGAGAAACGTTTGACCCAACTCACGCACGGCATCAAGGTCCCACGACGGCGCTTGAACCTCACCCGCATCAAGATCAACGCGAAACTGCTGCCACGGCATCCGAAAAAGTGCGTACCGAACCACCGATGTCGCCAACTCACCGAGGTCTGTGCTTCCATCCTCATGAAGTCCATGGCTAAGACCCGCACCTAGATCGGCAAAATTATCAATAATTGGCAGACGCTGTTCTCGCTCAGCCAAAAGTCCCGTTATGGCCCCTTCCCCCCATGGCCGTCCGAGATGTCGACGGCCGTCGTATTCAACAAATGGTTCCGGCCAATCTTGAAACCGATCAGCACGCCATCCAATCTGATGTCCATGTTCGACGTAAACTTGCCCATCGTCCGACGTCCATCCTCCACTGGTTGCCACGGTGACGCGACCCTCCCGTACGTCAAAAGCCTGTTCAACGCGCTCACGAACAGCAGGAAATAACAACGCCGCATCAACATCTCCAGGCACGAGAACAACACGGTTCAACTCAGACCGGGAAAATGCCGCAAGTGCATCGACCTCACGACTATGCGCAGCCAGCACACGATTCAACCTCTGCAAAGCGTCCGCCTCTGCACAACCAACAGTCGCATCAGCGTAGCTACACGGCATTACAGTTGGCGTCGATAGTTCAAAAGTGTCCCCATTCAAAATCAGGTCCGTTCCAGCTGTAGCGCGATCACTGAGCACCTCAAGAAAGCGCTGGAATTCTTCCGCCCAACGAAAATCCTCACTGGGGTGCCATGCACCACTCGGTTCACGCCCGAGCCCCATATGGAGGTCTCCGATTACAACGATGTGTCGTGGTTGGGACGACTGCGCAGCCAACACACTCAGCCGCTCGCTAACAATAATTCCGGCATCGGCGCACAGAAACAGTATGAAACCGCCTACCGCGGTCCCCCATAGACCTCGAACCAAAAAGGGGTTAAGGCCTTTGCGCCAAGGAGTAACGAACAATCTCTTCATCGTTACGAGCAATGATGTGTCGGTTAGCGTAGGCAGGGTGGGACCAATTTACGGTAGAGCCTGCATCCCGCCGTCGAACATACGGACTCGTTGGAGCAATTAATTGAGTCCGACTAATCTCCTCATACCCCTCCGGCGACAATTTCGCTATGACAAGGTCACCAAGGTCAGTATTGATGAAATAACGGTCGTTATGTCGCACAAAGAAGGCCGTCGCCCAATTCGCACGACCACCGATCAACGCTTCAGTCTCCCAAACTCGTTTACCTGTCCGTAGCTCAAGACAACGTAATATCCCGTGACCGTCAACACCGTAAATGTAGTCTCCCTGAATTACAGGGGTACTAATGACCGAATCAAGTGTGTCAAAGTT
>DTWD01000475.1 GCA_012963185.1 Acidobacteriota bacterium | reverse complement strand
ATGACATCGGCGCTAGCTTTACCAGCCAATATCTATTTCCATACAGGCGAAACCCCTGGTCGAGAGGGCAATCAGCACCACTCCTTGACCCCGTATGAAACGATCCACGTCAAAGACGGACTCGTCGTCATTGCCGTCGGCAATGAACGACTCTGGGCACAGTTTTGCCAAGCAATCAACGCGAACGACTTAAAAGACGATCCGAGATATCGCAACAATACCGACCGAATGACAAATCGACCAGCACTTGCTCAAGAACTTTCCGACCGTCTAAGTCAATACAATCGGGATGAACTAATCGGACAATTACGTGAACATGCTGTACCATGCGCCCAAGTACGAACAGTAGCCGAAGCGCTTGAAGAGCCCCATCTAAAAGCTCGAGAAATGGTAGTCGACATCTCGCAAGCCCAACTCGGAAAAATTAGAACGCTCGGCAATCCGATCAAGCTGTCAGCAGCCCCGGCATTAATTCAAAAACCGCCGCCGGCCCTCGGAGAACATAATGATGAAATCTTGAAAGAACTGGGGCTTGACGAATCACAAGAGACCGAGAACTAATAAACTGACGTGACCGGTTAAGACGATGTATTACGCTCCTAAACGTTTTGATATCGCCGTTGCACTATTACTGATCGCATGCGCAGTAACCACAGTTAATACTCAGAGCCCCACTCGCTACCGCGGACGACTGTCAATCGTTCCCGTTGACTTTTCTACAGTCGCCACAACCTCTGGGAGTGGCGAGTTTACCGCTGAAATTCAAGAACGTGAGCTACTACTGGAAGTTCAGTTCGCAGGCCTGAGTTCGGCGGCAACCCGTGCTGAACTACGTAAGGCGCCCAAAGGACAACGGGGGGACGTTGAGTTTACTTTCAATATTCGTACGACCCAGTCAACAACTGGAAACTTTAGCCACACACTGACATTGACGGAGCCACAGCTACACGCGCTTCGAGAAGAACAGTACTACCTCCAGATCCCGACTATAGGCAATCCAGATGGAGAAATCCGTGGATGGCTGCTCATAGACGAGTAAACTAGACCGTGGACTTCAAACAACAACCACGAGCCATGATCGGCGCCGTGGTCGGCGTCGTCGTCCTTATGGCAATCTCCGCCTACTGGTTGCTGAACCGCGCCGAAGAACCGCCGCCGGAAGAAATCGTAACCGAGGCACCACCGCCGCCACCGCCGGCCCCTCCACCCGAGCCTGAGCCTGAACCACCACCATTTGAACTTCCAGCCCTCGGTGACAGTGATGATGTCATCAGAGAACTTCTATCCACACTCTCAGCCCATCCGGATTTTGCGAGCTGGTTGATTCCTGATGACCTGATACGACGGTTTGTCGTCGCAGTGGAAAATGTAGCAAACGGCAATAACCCCGCGCAGCACGTACCCTTTATGAGACCG
Organism: Acidobacteriota bacterium; assembly: GCA_012963185.1. The sequence goes on along the minus strand of DTWD01000475.1, from coordinate 4,911 downwards.
TCATCACGGTTTGCAATCGATGACAGTGAGCCGGCGTTGAGAATCGCACCAGCCAGCTACACCAGATACGATGGGCTTGCTGCCACCATCGCATCGCTCGACGTAAACGGCACAGCACAGCTATACCGTCAACTTCTACCGCTCATGGACGAAGCCTACGCCGAGCTAGGTATTCCTGATTCGGCATTCTCCGGCAGTTTCCAGAGGGCAATCACCCACATACTCGAAGTGCCAATTATTGAAGGCCGTCCGATCATCGAACCTCGAGCATCGTTTTTTTACGAATATACCGACCCGGCATTTCAAAACCTGTCGGCGGCGCAAAAACAATTCTTAGGAATGGGACCCGACAACGTAAGAATCGTGCAAGGCGCGATCCGAGAAATCGCTTTGGCGATTGGTATCTCTGACCTGCCTGCCGGCAACGTGATTCTGCGTTAGCTTCTCGGTACGCTTGCTTCTATGTCTCGCGTGGTACGTGTCGCACTCGCTCAAGACAATCTGCCAGTCGGCGATCTCTCAGGCAACGTTCGCCGGGCGCGAGCACGCCTCGACCAAGCGCAGAGATATGGTGCCGACCTGATTATCTTTCCGGAATTATCAGTCACTGGATATCCACCTGAAGACCTGCTACTAAAGAAAGATTTCGTTAACAGCGCGGCTGATGCGATCGACGAACTCGCATCAGCTGTATCTAACATCACCGCCCTCGTCGGATATCCGATGATCACTGCGGATACGAATTCACTACACAATACTGCTGCGGTACTGATAAACGGGAAGATCGCCGCACAGTACCGAAAACACCATCTCCCAAACTACGCTGTCTTCGACGAACGACGCTACTTCACTGCTGGCAATGAGGCAGTCGTGATCAACATTGGTGACTGCCTGGTGGGAGTCACCATATGCGAAGACATCTGGATGCATAGCGGACCTCTCAAGTGGGCCGCTCTCGATGGAGGAGCCGAACTGATCGTCAACCTCTCAGCCTCGCCGTACCATATGTACAAAGGCACAGAACGAGAACAACGGTTTGCCACTCAATGCATTACTCACCGCTGTTTTCTTGCGTTTTGTAATGCAGTGGGTGGCCAGGATGAACTGGTGTTCGATGGACACAGTCTGGTTATCGATCCGAACGGCGTGGTAATCGCCCGTGGCGCGCAATTCACGGACGACTTAATCATTGTTGATGTCGATCTGGCTGAAGCGACTACCCTGCGACGGGGTGACAAACGTTGGACCGAGGCTAAACCGAAGTCGGACCGCATCGTCTTGACTCAAGGACCACGACCATCGTCTTCGAGTACGGCCCCCGTAGCTAATACCAGAACTTTAGAGCCAGTGTTAAGCCCCGAGGCGGAAGTCTACGCAGCCCTCTCGCTCGGAACTCGCGATTACGTAAAGAAAAATGGATTCCGCGGTGGTGTGCTCGGTCTTTCTGGTGGCATCGATTCCGCGCTGACACTCACGGTGGCCGTTGATGCACTCGGGTCAGATGCGGTAACAGCTGTATCGATGCCGTCTGAGTTCACCGCTGACATCAGTCGTGAAGATGCTCGAGAACTGGCTTCTAGCCTCAATGTCTCACTGCTTGAACTCTCTATTAAAGAGCTGGCTCTCACCTACGAATCATGCTTACAAGGTGCTTTCGCAGACACCGAACCAAACGTAGCAGAAGAAAATCTACAGGCACGCATTCGAGGAAACCTCTTGATGGCACTCTCTAATAAGTTCGGCTGGTTAGTGCTTACAACTGGCAATAAGAGCGAACTGAGTGTCGGATATGCCACGCTCTATGGAGACATGGCTGGAGGCTTCGCAATTCTGAAAGATGTCTTCAAAACATGGGTGTATAAACTGGCACGCTGGCGGAATCGTGACGCCCCCGTCATTCCCCAACGCATTATTGACAGACCCCCTACAGCGGAACTACGCAAGCAGCAGTTAGATTCCGACTCTCTGCCGCCATACGATGTACTTGATGGCATCCTGGAACGGTATGTTGAACGCGACGAACATCCAACGCAAATCGAAGCCAGTGGTTTTGATCCCGCTACCGTACGTCGCGTGATCGGACTAGTCGACCGCGCTGAATACAAACGGCGTCAGGCACCGCCGGGTATCCGGATATCAACAAGAGCTTTCGGTAAAGACCGGCGACTTCCAATTACGAATCTCTACAGACCGTAATAAGGCGCGAGCTTACCATCGTCTGCACAAACTGACCGACTCGTTCATCCGCCGGTTCTACATCTCGCCCGAAGTGCTGCTGCATCCGCTGAGCAATAACCTCGAGGGATGTCTCTCCATCACATGCCTTCCAAACAAATGTTCCAAACTCATCCAACCGAATACGATAGTACGGATCGCGAAGCAGACCACCAAACCAGTGGCCTAGCCGCCCTTCGCCAAGTCGAGGGCGGAGGACAACAACACGACCATCACTACCCTCCCGCCATCCTAGACGTCGATACGGGCGCGCACTCCAAAACCGTTCAGCTTCAGTCATGAGCTATTCCACCCTGACATCTGAAGTTTCCGAACGCATGGCCGCCAAAGGAATCTTGACCAACATATAAAAGAGGAGCGCGAAGACAAGTGCACCGCCTAATGCACTATCAGCAATCTGCGGCAACACCAACCAGGGAAATGCCTCGCTGGCCCCCACCACTAATGCGAGCAGTACGGCCATCAACGCCTCTCCGGCAATAAACCCAGAAGACAACAAAACACCAGTATTCTTCGCGCGAGTTCGCTCTTCTTTACTCGCCTGCTGTGTCTCGACAGACCGAGTGAGCCACCACGCTAGGAGACCTCCGACAAAAATCGCCGCCGTCGAAGGAAACGGAAGATACATACCGACGGCAATTAACATTGGCGACGGTGCGTTAATAAGAATTAACCCGATCGCAAGTGCCATCCCGGTCATGACCAAAGGCCATGCCATGTCCCCACCCACGATACCTTGCGCAATAAGCGCCATCAGGCCAGCCTGCGGCGCAGGAAGTTCAGGGCTGCCGATAACGTAGACCTCATCCATTAAGATCATCGGCCAAATCAGCACAAGCGCCGCGACTGTCACGCCGATCAACTCACCGACCTGCATTTTCCAAGGCGTACCACCAAGAATATGTCCGACCTTGAGATCCTGCAGCATGTCACCGGCAACCCCGCACGCACAGCACACCACGCCTGACACGGCGAGTACTCCCAGAACGCCACTCGACCCTGTCACACCAATGCCAACCATTACAACCGCGGCAATAAGCAATGTACTAAGTGTCAGCCCACTAATCGGATTGTTTGAGCTTCCAAGTAATCCAACAAGATAGCCGGCAACTGCCGCAAACAAAAACCCGAGGACCACCATCATGACAGTCAGCAAAGCCGCACCTGCCAGGCTTTCACTGAAGTACCAATACAGTCCGAAAAGGGGAATACACAGCGCGCCGATAGCTAAGCCAACCTTTTGAAAATTGAGGTCAACATCTCGGCGACCACCCACCGTACCCTGCGAAGACTGAAGGTCAGTCATGGCACTGCCGATCCCTTGAAGGAGCGACGTTCTAAGCTTGAACAGCGTATAAAATGCCGCAACAATCATAGTGCCGACCGCCAGAGGCCGTACCTGCCGGAGCCACACTTCTGTACTGAGCTCAATAAAACCTGCGGCGTCTACCGCTTGTGCAGCTAGCTGCGGATTGAGATACAGACTCAGCGGGACGAATAACAGCCACCCCATCACCGCCCCAGCGAACAAGGTTGCCGCGATCTGGGGACCGACAATAAATCCCACCCCGACAAGCGCCGGCGACGCAGCCGGAGACTGCAGAAGAAAACCTCCGACATAGGTAATTTGCTGGCCGAGCATTTCGATTGTCGACCGTCCGAGTGAAACGAATGTCGTCGCCGAATCGGCCACGAGTTTTACCCCATTGCCATTCTTGATGAGTTCCCATGCTGCGGCAATGCCCATGGCTTTAAACACGAAAGCTGATCCCGTTTGTTGCCCGCCTTGACCAGCCTTAACCAATTCTGCCGCAGCTACACTCTCCGGAAACGGCAAGTCGGCCTCAACAACCAGCGTCCGTCTGAGCACCACAATGAAAAGCACGCCAAGCAATCCTCCAACGAGCATAATTGCTGTACTTTCCCAATATCGAAGTTCATCCCACACTCCACTAATGACAAACGCTGGAATCGTGAAGATCGCGCCAGCCACAAGCGCCTCACCAACCGACGCTGTGGTGCGTGCCATATTTTCTTCAAGCACCGACCCACCGAAGATTCGTAATGCCGCCATCGCAACAACAGCTGCCGGGAATGTCGCCGCTACCGTAAGTCCTGCTTTCATACCGAGATAGGCATTCGCGGTACCCAGGACAATCGCCATAACCGTTCCGAGAAACACCGCCCGAAACGTCAGTTCAGGAAGGTTGGATTCCTCAGGAACGAATGAGGTAAACGGACGAGTGGGCGGTTCTTGTGTCGGCTGCATCTGGCAAGTCTGCAACAGCCGAACAGAATTGTCACCCTAGCGGAGTCGGACGTTTTGACCGAGACTAGTGGCGTGAAGTCCATCTCTGATATTTATGCGGAGTGTTCCGCGCACGATCGGCCGGCGATCTCAGTGGAGTTTTTCCCGCCCAAGACCGCTAAAGGCGAAGAAAGCCTCTACAACCGAGTGCTCCCACGACTTGCGGAGGCTAATCCAGACTTCTGTTCCGTTACCTATGGCGCCGGTGGAAGCACCCGTGACAAGACGCTCAGCGTGGTGGACCGTATCCAGCGCGACTTCGGACTTGTCGGAATGGCCCATCTGACCTGTCTAACAAGTACATCTGCCGACATCCTCTCGTATATCAATGAGGCCAAAGCCAAAGGGATCCGCAACATCCTCGCGCT
>DTWD01000474.1 GCA_012963185.1 Acidobacteriota bacterium | reverse complement strand
CGTACAGTGACTATTCATTCGAGGCGATTCTAGACCACTCCAAAATAGATTATAAATTTGAGAACGAACTACTGGTATTGATTCGTGCGCACTTTATGAGTGGTTCGGGTTTAGAGAACTAGTCGTGAGGCCGTGGTGCGGCGCGGATGGTAGCGATTTGGTCTGAAACAAGTCCGATTAGAAAAACCAGAACGCCCAAGACCGTTAAGAGAACAGATGTGTTTGTGACATGCGTTTCGGTGGCGATAGTCCACAGTGCATAGCCGATGCCGCCAGTCAGTGACAAGATACTTAGAGGAACGAAGATGCGCAATGGGCTATAAATCGTGATGACACGCAGAATAATCAAGAGAAATTTTGCGCCGTCTCGTGCCAATCGTATTTTCGAGTGTCCTTCGCGGCGACGTGCTTTGGTGGGTTCGAACGTAACGCTATGTCCAGCCTTGACAAACGCGAGAGTCGTTGTCGTTGGTGTAGAAAATCCATTTGGGAGAAGATGAAGAAAGTCCCGAAGGTGGGTCGCTCGCGCTGCGCGAAATCCTGATGTGAGGTCGGTTATCGGATGGCCTGTGAGGTAACTGGCAAGTCGATTTAGCAGGCTATTGCCTAGACGTCTTACCAGCGAGGCATGTGTTGAAGTCGGCCTGGCACCAACAACAAGCTCGTAGTCATTGAGTTTGGACAGTATGCGCGGCGCATCATCAGGTCGATGTTGCCCGTCTCCATCGAAGATAAGAATGTATTCTGCTTTGGCAGCGCGGATACCACTTTTAACTGCGGCACCGTTGCCCTTATTGTAAGGATGCCGAATAATGCGGGCTCCCGCATTGGCGGCTCGCTGTGACGTGTCATCGGTGGAACCGTCGTCGACGACGATAACTTCGTTCCATGGTCCGACAGAGAAAAGGTCTGCGACAACTGTCGCGATAATGGCGCCTTCATTGAATGCGGGAATCACGACTGACGTTATCTCTGGTTTAGCCACGCTTTTATCCGTTATCGGTGTGAGTGTTTTCTTGAGGGCGGGGGGCGCGACGAGTCTGCAGTGAGACCTCGAGCGAGCGCACCCGATACAACAGTTCTTCGGTGAGCTTTCGGCTGGCTGAGATGACATCCGCCATCAGCCCAATTAGTATAATTTGGAACCCAACAATCATAAGTACTGCCGATAGAATCAGGGATTGCAGATGCCCTGAACCTTCGCCAGCAAAGTAGTAAAAAAGAAATCTGAAGGAAATGGCAAAGCCGACTCCAAAGAAAACTAGACCAGCCAGCGTAAAGACCTTCAGCGGTTCATACATGGCGTAGATGCGCACAATCGTTGCAGCTGATTTCTTAATATAGGTAAACATGCCGTCGAAAAGTCTGGACGGGCGCGTCTTTTCGTTGGTGGCTACCGGGACGTGCTCGATGGCCATTCGTTTTTTGCCAGCTTGAATGATTGTTTCGAGCGTGTACGAAAACTCTGAGACGAGTGTTTGTCGTAGGGCTGCCTCTCGCGTGTACGCTCGGAATCCACTGGTAGCATCCGGGATGCGTGTATTCGATACTTGTCGAACTACCCAGCTGCCAATCTGTTGCAGCCAACGCTTTACCATCGGCATGTTGCGGAGTGTTCTAATGTTCCGATCACCGATCACGATATCAGCCGTGCCATCGAGCAGTGGTCGTACTAGTGTTGCTATGTCGTCACCCGCGTACTGGTTATCCGCATCCGTATTGACGATATAGTCGGCATCTTGGCGAACAGCTTCATCAAGCCCGGCCATGAATGCGGCGGCGAGCCCTTTCCGTGCCCGGAATCTGACAATGTGGTGCACGCCATGTTTTTGAGCGACGGCAGAGGTGCCATCGGATGACCCATCGTCAATGACAAGCCATTCGATCGTGTCGATGCCAGTAATGTCTCGTGGCAGGTCAGCCAGCGTTTGTGGCAGTGTTGCTGCTTCGTTGAGACACGGAATTTGAATGATCAATTTAGGCACGGGTTCGTTGTTCAATCTATAACGAGTTTTTCGATAACGCCATTCCAGGTAATTTGTCGTGCTCGTTCATAACCGGCATCACCCAGCGGCTTTGCACGTGATTCATTGGCTACAGTATTGATCGCAGTGGCGAGTGCTTCTTCTTTTGGTTCACAGACAATACCGGTTACGTTGTTCTCGATAAAGGCTAAGGGTCCACCCGAATCGGATGTTGTAATGACCGGTTTATGCGCGAGAAATGCCTCGAGCGTTACGTAACCGAAGTCTTCATCGTAGGGAGGATAGACAACTGCGCGCGCGTTCGCATACAGCTGGAGAAGTTCACTGTTAGTCACACGACCACGAAAATCGATCCGGTCGCTGACTAGCGCGGCTCGTTTCCGTAGAGCTAGGCCTTGGGTGCCTTCTCCGACAATGATCAAACGAATGCCGGGGTCGGCATGGCGCATTGCATCGATTATCAAATCAACACGCTTCACAGATTCTAGACGGCCAACTGACAGGATATACGAGTCGTAGGTCTCGTGGTGAAGCTGTTCCGCCAAAGGTGGCGGATGGTAGAGCGCTTCGGCATCAAGGCCATTAAATCGCCGAAGACGAGCCGCCGTATTTTCTGAGTTGGTGTAGCGACGTTGGCATTCGCCAAGCATCTTGGTATCTAGTTCAATGAGCCGTTCACGTAGTTCGATGTCATGTTCTGTATGGGCGAAGTCACTGTACTCGGTTCCACATAGTTCATATGCGGCGCGGTGCTGATGTATCAGCCAGACGACCTTGTTGGGATGACGGGCAAAATAGGAGGGGAATTTTGTCCCGATTACGAGGTCGACCGATCGGCCGTTGCTCTCGCTTAGATCAAGAAGGCGCCACGCGGCCGCATGGCCGAGGATTTCTTTTTTTGGATACCACTTAAAGGGCACACTGACGAGGTCTGTTTCATATCCGGCCGCTCTTAGCTGTTTCACCAGTTCGCGTACATGCGACTCGGCCCCGCCAGTAACAAAAGGCACCTGCGCTTCACAGACGAGAACCGTTCGCACTGCCATTTCGTTACTCGCGCACTTTCCTGCGCGAGCCATAGTACCAAATCAGTACGCTACGACAATTATGGATGAGATAGAACATATAGTTCGACAACAAGGCATTGTAGTGTCGGTGGTCTCGCGTATGTGAGGTGACAAATATATTGATAGCTAGAAAGTTTGAGTTATTGATGTGGTGATTGACTTGATCTAATCCCAGCGTTACGATCAACAAATAAGTTAATCGACCTCGCCGTCGGTAGTGCCGCCGGCATTTTTTTCGAGCAAGCTTGATACTTTTTTCACAATCTTGTTGGCGTTGGTTTTTATTAGAAATCGACGATATTAAGTCATCTGGCACTGAATAATCTGGAGTCGGTCTACAGGGTAATCATCTTCGCTTTTCTGATGTCTAAACACGTTATCCGAAATGGTTTGCAGCTTCCCATTACCGGGCAGCCTACGTCCGATCTGGACAGTTCCCTCCCGGCTCGGCGCGTTGCGTTACACGCAGCTGATTATCCAGGTTTAAAGCCGAGTCTGCGCGTGTCTGTGGGTGACAGCGTTTTTCGTGGACAGCTGATTTTTGATGACAAATCCGTCGCTGGCGTGCGTTATACGTCGCCAGCCGCCGGCACGATCCATGCGATACACAGAGGCGCTCGAAGAGCGCTTCAGTCAATTGTTATTGAACAGAGTCGGGCAGAGCGTGAGGACCGTGAGCCCGAAACTGCCACCTTTGGCGCCTACACCGGGCGTCATCCCAGCGGGATGACTGGGGACGAGGCGAGAGCTCTCCTCCTTGAGTCGGGACAGTGGACTGCACTTCGTGCGCGACCCTATGGGCGTGTTGCTGACCCTGCGGTTCGGCCGCATTCGATTTTTGTAACTGCGATGGATACGAATCCACTTGCGCCTGATATCGCGGCTGTAGCTGACGGCCAAGGCGCATCTTTTGACCGCGGCTTGGCCGCGATCTCGTTGTTGACGGAGGGCTCCATCTTTGTTTGTAGTGGCCCTGAATTTCCCCTTGCGGTTCCGACGAATGAACAGATCCGGCATGAAGTTTTTGAAGGTGTGCACCCGGCTGGCACCGTCGGTCTTCATATTCACACGCTTGATGCTGTGACTCGTGGCAAAGTGGTCTGGCACATTGGACTACAGGATGTGTTATCGACCGGTCGATTGTTTGAGACGGGACAGCTTGATGTTGGTCGTGTCGTCTCAATTGGAGGACCTCCAGTAATCAAGCCTAGGTTGATTCGAACTCGGATTGGTGCAGCGGTTGCCTCGCTAATGGATGGAGAGATTAACGATGTGCAAGACATCCGGGTGATTTCGGGTTCAGTGCTCTCTGGACGTCGTGCCGAGGGTGATGTCCACGGTTTTCTGGGCCGGTATCACCAGCAAGTATCCGTTCTTGTTGAAGGACGAACCCGCGAGTTCTTAGGTTGGCTGGCTCCTGGGTCGAATAAGTTTTCAATCATACGAACTTTTGTCTCGGCGTGGTTGCCACGTCGGAACTTCGCACTGACGACGTCGATGAATGGGTCCCGTCGCGCCATTATTCCGATCGGTATGTACGAACGTGTGATGCCAATGGATTTATTGGCAACTCCTCTGTTACGTGCCTTGGTCATGCAGGATGTCGAGCGAGCCGAGGAACTAGGATGTCTCGAGCTTGACGAAGAAGACCTTGCCCTTTGTACGTTCGTTGATCCTGGCAAGACGGATTTTGCGCCT
>DTWD01000473.1 GCA_012963185.1 Acidobacteriota bacterium | reverse complement strand
GGGTCGGTTCCCTGCTCAAGTAGTTCCATCACTGTTGACCAATCTTGACTAGATGAAGCAGTAATCAATGGATGGCCTTGAGCCTGTAGGGAAGGAACCAAGTAACTGTGAAACGCCATCACAATGACAATGGTTGCCTTCATTCGGTGAGTGCATCGGTCTCCCTGCATGACTGTTGTCACTATATGCACTCTCAGAAATTGCGTCCACATCAATATTGTTGAGGATTGACACGAGTTGCAGCGATATACTTGGAAAAAGATCAGAGAGTCAAAGATCATGCAGAAGCTGAACCTGAAACTCCGTGCCAGTGGATTTGTTGGGCTGGTGTCTCTTTTGGTGGCACCGGTCTCCTGGGCTCAGGCTCGCACCGAAGCGATTTCCCCCGAAATATTTACGAATTACTGCATTACTTGTCACAACGAACGGCTTCAAACTGCCGGTCTCTCACTTGACCGTGTCGATCTTAAAGACGTTAGTAACAATGCCGAGATTTTAGAAAAGGTGGTGCGGAAACTTCGGAGCGGTCAAATGCCGCCAGAAGGACGTCCACGCCCTGATGCGGTGACGATCGACGAGTTTGCGTTCTCTCTTGAAAATGCACTTGACCGTGCAGCAGCAGCTGATCCTAACCCCGGACGCGTTGCTTCCCGTCGCCTCAACCGTCTTGAGTATGTCAACGCCATTTATGACTTATTAGCCCTTGAAATTGACGGGAATGCGCTGCTGCCGGGCGACATGGCAGGGTTTGGGTTCGATAACAATGCCGACGTTCTTTCGATCACACCGTCGTTAATGGCTCGTTATATCGCTGCCGCAACAAAAATTAGTCGAGCCGCGGTCGGGAGTCGTGACAACCGACCGGTCATGCAGGTCTACAACGTCGGCTATGAGAGACGAGACCTTCGAGCTGGTGAAGCGATGCCATTCGCGACTCACGGCGGGTTGGCGGTTCGGCATACGTTTCCCTTGGATGGTGAATATGTTTTTGCGATTCGTTTAAAACGGAATGAGACGATTGAAACTATCGATGGAATCGCCGAAGACGAACACCACATCGAAGCACGAGTTGATCATGCACTCATCCAACGCTTCCTGATCGGTGGGAAATATCCTGGTCCGGACCCTGGTCAGCTGATTGCTGTTCCTGAAGAGGACGTCAATGGACAACGACTGCATGAGTATCGGATGACAGCCGATCACGAGTTGGAAGTTCGTGTTCCTATTCAAGCGGGCACACGACTCGTGTCCGTTGCCTTTACGGATTCCGCCCCGTCACCGGGTGTGACGAGCGATCAACCAGGTATTGCCGCGGTCTATATTTCTGGACCGTTCAATGGAGTGGTTCCAGATGACACTCCGAGTCGTCGACGTATATTCAGTTGCCATCCGGTGGGTAGTAGTCTTGTGGAGGAGGAGACCTGCGCTCGAGAAATCATCGGGTCGCTTGCTCGCCGTGCGTACCGCAGACCGGTAACCGACAGTGATATTGACCCACTACTCGCCGTTTATCAGGAAGGACGATTGGGTCGTGACTTTGAAGTGGGCATAGAGCGTGCGCTCGAAGCACTGCTATCCATGCCAAAGTTCATTCTTCGGCTTGAGCGGCAACCAGTTGATACACAGGCCGGTTCTACATACCAGCTAAGCGATGTAGAACTCGCATCGCGGCTT
>DTWD01000472.1 GCA_012963185.1 Acidobacteriota bacterium | reverse complement strand
GAAAACTACTGATAGCAGTTCTTCTGGCGGCAGGTACGGCGGGGCTCGCGCAGTGTGGTGGTGGCAGTGCCATGACGGAGGCGGGTGATGAGGCTACTGATATGGGCGCGGCCTGTGCGAACTTGTTGGCATCCTTATCGATAGCGAACGGTCAGATCACAATGGCTGAGGCTGTATCCGCCGGAATGTTCGAGCCGCCCATGGCCCCTGGTGCGCGGCCACTGTCGGAAGCGGCCAAGGCGCAATATGCTGCTCTTCCTGCGTTTTGTCGTGTGGCGGCGACACTGACACCATCTGACGATTCCGATATCAAGGTGGAAGTGTGGTTGCCAGAAGGATGGAACGGGAAGTTACAGGCTGTTGGCAACGGAGCCTTTACGGGAAGTATTCGATACGGTGGGGGACGTTCGCTCGCTTACGGTGTCGATCTTGGGTATGCGAGTGCCTCTACGGATACTGGACATGAAGGTGGTAGTGCGAGCTTTGGGCTAGGCCATCCGGAAAAGGTTGTTGATTTCGGGTGGCGCTCTACTCACGAAATGACCGTTGCGGCTAAACAGATTATTGAAACTTACTACGGTGAGCCCGCGGAATATGCCTACTGGCATGGCTGTTCGGCCGGTGGACGGCAAGCCCTGAAACAGGCGCAGCGGTTCCCGAATGATTTCGATGGCATTATCGCCGGGGCGCCAGGTAATGATTGGACAGGGCGGGCTGTTGCGGCCTTACGGGTTGCTAAACCACTTGAGGCCAATGAGGCAGCGCGTCTGTCTGAGGCAAAGCGATCCTTGGTGCATGATGCAGTCCTTGAGGCGTGTGATGCCGACGACGGAGTGACGGATGGCGTGGTTGGAGACCCAGAGCGGTGTAACTTCGATCCGTCTGCGCTGCTGTGCCAGGAAGCGGATAGTCCGTCCTGCCTGACGGAGGCGCAGCTCCAAACAGTCTCGATGTTGTATTCATCGCCCGAGAATCCTAAAACCGGACGTGCAATCACAGGGTTATTACCGGGGAGTGAACTGGACTGGACAGACTTGGGGTGGACGCGTTCGGCGCGTAACACAGGTGTTGAGCAGTTTAAGTATCTTATTGACGAGGACTCGGATTGGACGATCGACCGCTTTGACTTCGACCGTGACATTGTGCGCGCGGAGGAAACCGACAGCGACACCTTAAATGCGCTCGACGCAGATTTACGGCCGTTCATTGAGAATGGTGGAAAAATCATTGCGTATCACGGGTGGAGTGATGCGCAAATTTCTCCGGCGAATGCAACACAATATTACGAGCGAGTCGTTGAGACGGTTGGAGACCAGTCAGCCGTCGATGACTCGTATCGACTGTTCATGGCGCCGGGGATGGGGCACTGCGGCGGCGGTGAAGGGCCTAATCGGTTTGATGCTCTTGCGGCACTGGAGTCGTGGGTAGAAGATGGAAATGCGCCGGATCGCATTGTGGCGTCACGCGAGCGTGACGGCATGGTTGATCGCACGCGGCCGCTCTGTCCGTATCCGCAACTTGCGGTCTACAGTGGTAGCGGAAGTACCGATGATGCGGTGAACTTTGTATGCGAAATGCCGTAAATGTTTCCATTTTGGTCTTGAGTTAACTTAGAGGCGAATATCGTGAAGCGTGTACGTCTATACCTGTGGTTACTTTTTGGTATGACTGTGTTTGTCGGTGGGCTTTGGACCTTGTCCGTGTTTACAGGTGGTGTGTTTGCGCAGACGGACACTGTTGCCGCAGGTGGGCGAATCTATCGTCAGAAGGGTGACTGTCAGGCCTGTCATGGCTGGGCCGGCGATGGACGCAAGATGGATAGTCAAATGCCCGATGGGGCGAACTTGCGCGAGAGTACTTTGGAGCGCGAGCAATTGATTTTCGTGATTAAGTGCGGACTGCCAGGGCGGGGGATGCCAGCTTTCGATCGACGCGCCTATACCGATGATCGGTGTTTGGGGCGAACGCATGCCGATCTTGAGCGGATGGGGCTCGAGCTCTTTGACCCCGCAGGCACATTGCAGAATCGAGAGGTCGACCGACTAGCAGATTTTCTGTATGAGAAGGTGGTCGGTCAGGGTGCAATGGACCGTGCAAAGTGCATCGACTTCTGGGGCGAAGAAGTCGATGCCTGTAGCGAATTTTCCCAGTAGGGCCTTTATTCATCGAGCGCGAACACAAACAAGTAGCTCGAGGTTTCAAGTTGGTCCCAGTTTACCGGGTGGAGGTGGCGACCACTGGTCTGTACCGCTACATACTGCTTGGGACCGATCGCGTACGTCACGGGTGCACCTTTCAGCGGCGTACCGACATTAAATCGCCATAACTCCTGCAACGTTTCATCGTGATAAGCCACCACCCAGCCGT
>DTWD01000471.1 GCA_012963185.1 Acidobacteriota bacterium | reverse complement strand
CGATACGGCTGCAGATAGGTCAGCAGTCGCCGCATCAAACGTGCGTCGTAGGCCTTACCGAGTACTTCTTCATCGTGTATGGTCATCACGAGGTTGCCAATTCATCCTCAAGCAATTGTTTGCGATGCAAATCAGCGTAAACGCCTCCGTAGGCGAGTAATTCATCATGAGAACCGCGTTCAACAACAGAACCATTTTGAAGGACGACTATGAGGTCAGCCTGACGTACGGTGGAAATTCGATGAGACACGATGAGTGTTGTCCGATCGCGTAATTCCGTATTTAATTGCGAGAGTATTCGCTCTTCCGTATACGTATCCACAGCCGACAGGGCATCATCGAGAATGATGATGCGTGGATCAACCATGAGTGCTCGCGCAATCGCTGTACGCTGCTTCTGTCCGCCCGATAAAGTGATCCCACGCTCCCCAACAATTGTTTGGTACTCATTTGAAAATTCTTTAATGTCGGTATCTAAGTTTGCAACCGCAGCCATGCGTTGGACTGCAATTTGATCAAAGGCCTTATCAGTAGTTTTATCGAACGATCCAAACGCGATGTTCTCGGCGATCGTATCCGAAAACAAAAATGGCTCTTGGGGTACAAAGCCTATGGCTCCACGCAAACTGGCGAGCGGTAACTCACGAATATCGACGTCATCAATGAAGATAGTGCCTGGTGGTGGGTCATACAATCGTGGGATGAGATTTAATAGTGTGGACTTTCCGGACCCCGTCGCACCCACAAGTGCCACTGTCTGACCAGGATCAATACGTAGGGAAACATCACGTAACACCGGTGAGCCGTCACCATCACCGTAGGCAAACGTTAGATGGCGGAGTTCGAGGCGCCCTTGGATGGACTCTACTTGTTCTGGATTGGTTGTCTGTTCCGTGTCAGCGATCTCCGGAACGGTATCAAGAATTGGTAACATGCGCTTCCATGACGCCATCCCGCGTTGCAGCATGTTGGTGATCCATCCAAATGCAATCACTGGCCATGACAACATGACCAAATAAGCATTAAACGCAACAAGCTCACCCACAGAGATACGCTCGAGAACTACCGAGCGGCTACCAAGCCAAAGGACAAGAAGCGCGCTTAGTCCAAGGAACAATGAAAGGCTTGGAGAAAACAGTCCCTGTAATATTATCAAGCCACGATTGCGATTTAGGTATTCCTGATTGGCCTGAGCAAACCGATTGAGCTCGGCTCGTTCCTGCCCATAAGCCCGTATGACTCGAACGCCGGAAAGTGATTCTTGAACGACTGCACTAATCTCGGACAATTGAGCTTGAATGTGCTCGAATCGACGGTGTATGGCAGCACCAAAGAACTTCACGGACAATGTCACCAAAGGTAGAGGGATGAGCGCGATCAACGTCAAGCGCATGTCAATCGACAGCATCATGGCAATTGCTACAACAAACACGATGAGCGTGCTCGCTGAGTACATGATGGCTGGTCCCACCATCAGTCGAACAGCACTGAGATCATTCGTCGCGCGTGACATGATGTCGCCAGTCCGCACAGACTGAAAATACGACACTGACAATCGTTGTAGATGCGCGTAAAAGTCATTGCGCAGGTCGTACTCAATTTCACGACTGACAGCCACAATCACACGTCGACTCAGGAACCGAAAGCAGCCAGCTGTCACCGCAATTCCTAAGAGCAAGCCCGCATACTGCGCGAGTTTGACGCGTGTCACCATGGCTGATAAGTCGTCTATCGCGTATTTGAGCACCCACGGGGACAGTAGTGAAACACTTGCAGTCCCGAAGACGCAGGCAAGACCAAGTGTCAAACGAAGGCGATATCGAAGCACGTAAGGGATAAGACGCTGAAGCGGTGACTGCATGTACATTCTCGAAGAACCTACTGACTCACTCGTAGGATGTTCGAACTTACTCGCTGCGGAAAATGACCGCAGTACACCCGAATTTCGTGACGTGGCAACCAAACAACGGCAGTTGAGGTGGTGACCTTAATGTCACTGGAGGGCGTGACCACCACTCTAACACAATCATATATCCGACGAGATGAAGGCTCGACCAGTCATGTCTCGCACTGGTCTCAATCATGGCCCCTATCCATCGGAAACTTCGCAAGACGATGATCCGCTTCTCGCATGGTCTCTTCTTTTTTGCAAAAGCAAAAACGTAGCTTCGTGCAACCAAGCTCAGCGTGACGATAAAAGCTACTGCCAGGAACGGCAGCGACGCCGACCT
>DTWD01000470.1 GCA_012963185.1 Acidobacteriota bacterium | reverse complement strand
TATGACGTTGCGCCCTCCAACAGGCATCCAACTGGTTAATCGTCTCTCACTTCCTAGCGCTAATCGTCCGATGTTCCCTCGATGACGAAAAACGATTAAAGCAAATACCGCAAATCCGGCAATCAGTACATTTGCTGACTCACCATTTATCGCCAGCATCAAGGCAAGTGCGAATGTAGCCATCGTAGAACCGAGGGAAACAAAACGCGTTACTGGAACGGTTCCAATAAAACACACAAAACCGACTAAAGTTGAAACTGGAGGAACTACAGCAAAACCGCCGCCAGCCGTTGACACACCTTTACCCCCATCAAATTTCAACCACACGGGATATAAATGTCCGACCGCGACGAACATCGCGCTCAACGCACCCGTTGCTTCATGGTTATCAATCTCCGCGGACAACGTTACGGCGAGCGCGCCTTTCATAGCGTCGAGCACTACCACAACCAAACCAAGGACTAAGGCGAGTAACCCTGAATGCATTCGCGGCTCCAATATTGTATTGCCGCTACCCAGATACCGTACGGCCAAGTCTGTAGCCATGCGTGTCAAAAGGAACGAAAAAGGAATTGAACCAAGCAAATACGACAAGTCAGTTACTATAAACTTCGCTGCCACTTCTTACAGAACATCGTCGCAAGAACGACATCCTCATATGTACGAGTTAGGCCTTTCGCAACCAGAAATACAAATCCAACTTAAACGTTTTGGGCAGAGCAGTAGCCGTGACGAAAAGCCGTCGTCATATGCGCACTACCGTGCCGAAGGCGATAACAATGCCTTCCTTAAAAGATTGAGAACGACTTGAGAAGTTTGAAATTTCACTCGACTACGATCACCTGGTAATTGACACCGTCTCGAAACAACATCGTGATCGGAGTCCGCAAGCGCGACATGTACCGTTCCCACAGGCTTCCCTGAAACCGCTCCCCCTGGACCGGCAATTCCCGTCGCACTCACGCCAAAATCTGTTCCTAACTTTTGCCGTACAGCCAAAGCCATCGCAATAGCCACCTCGTCGCTGACGGCACCATGACGCCTAAGTAAGTCTGAGCTCACATCCAGAAGCATTTCCTTAGCTGCATTACTATATGCGGTCACCCCGCCGGCCACATACGCTGAGCTACCAGCAACATCTGTAAGCCGTGAAGCAATAAGCCCTCCGGTGCAAGACTCCGCAACGCTAACCGTCGCATCACGCTCTACCAAGAGCCCACCAACAATTTCAGGCAGGCTTCGTCCGTCCTCACTAAAAACCAATAGCCCGAGCCTTTCCCGTAACTCAGATACCGCGTCATCCAACATAGCCTTCGCTTCGAACTCGTCACTACTAACCACGCTAAGGTGCAAATCTATTTGTCCGAGTGACGCGAGGATCGTGGTTTGAATTGGAACACTTCGAGAAATCCATTTCTGATAAACCGGCTTAGCACACTCGTCAACAAAAGACTCCGTTTCTCCTGTCGTTCTCAAAACGCGTCTGTGCAGACGTTGGCCTACATTTATATGCTTCAGTCGATTAACAACGTAATGCTTAAACATCGGTTGTAATTCTCGCGGTGGGCCGGGCAATAGCACCGCCGTCATCGTTTCGTTTTCGAGAATTAGTCCTGGAGCTGTCCCATGCTCATTTCTTAGTATCTCCGCACCCTGTGGAACCTCAGCTTGCCGCCGATTTATTTCCGGCATCCGGAGTCCTCTTTCCGAGAACCTTTTCCGAATATCTTCCAAGAGCACCTTATCAATCTCCAATGATCGACCCAATGCCGACGCAATAACGTCACGAGTAAGATCATCTTCCGTTGGACCAAGCCCACCGGTAACAAGAACTAATGGGGCAACGCGGCACGAGTAATGGAAAGCTGAATCAAGGTCGTGAGCATCATCACCGACAACCGTTTTCTGGGCCACCCTAAAGCCAACACTGTTCAGTTCTTCGGTAAGAAAAAGAGAGTTGGTATCTATTTTGTCTGGTGTTAGCAGTTCAGAACCAACCGCAATTATCGCAGCCAGCGAAGGTCTTTTACCTAACGATTCCATCGCCATCACATGCCCACAACTGGTAGTAACCAGAGAACCGTCCTAACAAGTGCGTACCCATACAGCCCGGCTACAAGATCATCAGTCATAACGCCCCACCCTCCCGGTAGTTGTTCAGCCATCCGGGCGGGAAATGGCTTAACAATATCGAAGAATCGAAAGGCCAGAAAACCAATCAACAACGTCCCCCACCCACCAGGGAGCCACAGAACTGTCAGCATCATCCCCGCCACCTCGTCAACAACAACCTCGCCAGGATCTTCGCGACCATAATGACGTTCAGCGAGATTAGCCGACCATATCCCGGCAGTCACAACGATTAGCAAAACCAAAAGCTCCATCCAATCGTTTCTACTAGTCCGAACGAGCATCAGAAGACCCAGTCCAACGATTGAGCCTGCGGTACCCGACGCCACTGGCACAAGACCAGTAAATCCAGCAGTCCAAATAAAAAAAGCAACTTTCTTCATCAATACACCGTACACATCACTCGCGAATAACCTTCGTATTCGCGACGACGTCATGCAGTGCATGCCTGTCACCAATCGCCACGCGAAGATATCCAATACCAAAGGGAACAATGGACACGGCAGATACCGCAGTCCGAATCGCTACAGCACGAAATCCAACCGATCCATTGTCCCTACGAATGACCCTTATCCCAAGTAACATCTTGCCAATAGTCTGCCCACCAAAAGTCGTGAGAACCACGACATAACCACAGTCCAAAAGCAGTAAAAACCCGACGAGAGGCAGGAGTAGGCGAAGTTCTCCAAATGCATCGATAGACACCTCCGCAAGTTGCTCTGTGAGCCGGACGACAGCACCGTCGATTCCCAAGAGGATCAAAAGGTCAACGAGTAACGCTCCGATGCGCCGACTTACCGAGGCTAATGGAGATGGTTTTCCTGACGGTAAATGTTTCTGTCCTGATGGAGAATCTTCGTGCCCAAAATCTAGACTCATCGAACTGACGGTATTACGGCTTCGTTTCGTCTCAGCTACACCAGTTGATGCTTTACGTGCCCCAGAGGACACAGCACGAGTTCTAGTCACTGTCCGTGTCTCCCCTGCTTTTTGTCAGTATCACCCATCACGGATCCCACAACCAACGTTGAAGCGTTCCGAATCAGATTCGAGTTGGCTGTGCCGTCGGTTGCTTCCTCTAGCCAACACAGTTTTCACTCAGCCTGTCTTAATTGTCACATCTCCGTTTAAATACCACTTAATTCTTTTCTCTATAGTGCGTCCAGAGCTACGACTGTCAGGCATACTAACCCTGCTTCGATACAAACGGTTCCTATAATGGAACGTTTCAATGGAGCGACTAATCCGCTTACGACCGGTGCCGGGCAGTGGCGTTTGACAAATGGTTGAGTCAATTCCAAACATCAGTGAAGGACGAAACCGTAGTGTCATCAGACAGACCATACGGGCAATCGAATGCATCAACGGCGCTAATTTACTTGACTACTCATCAGACTCCACCCATCATCGAACTGTTCTTACAATTGCTGGTAGTGAACTCGGGATCCGAAACGCGATACTCGCGATAGCGACCAATGCGATTCGAAACATCGACCTCCGACAACACGACGGCAGTCATCCACGGATTGGTGCTATCGATGTGATCCCCTTAGTACCATTAATTGGAACGTCGCTAGACCAGTGCATCGCGTTATCTCATTCAATTGGAAGACTATTAGCTGAAACGCACAAGATCCCTGTCTTTCTCTATGAGGCGTCTTCACGACTGCCTCATCGGCATCGACTTGAACAGATACGAAAAGGCGGTTTCGAACAACTCAAAACAAAGCTCCTACACGATGATTGGCGTCCTGATTACGGGCCACAGCAACCGCATCCTTCAGCAGGCGCATGTGTAATTGGAGCCCGACAGCCACTTATTGCGTTCAATGTCAACCTCGAATCTCACAATCTCAAAATCGCCGAAGAAATCGCTCGTCGAATTCGAGGCAGCAGTGGCGGAATTCCATTCGTTAAAGCGTTAGGACTCTTAGTATCGACAACTAAACACGATGGCGTACAAGTATCGATAAACTTGACGGACTATCAACGATCACCCTTAGCGGACGTGCTTACTGCCGTTTTCGAGGAGGCCAAGAATTACGCCGTCAAAATATCTGGAACTGAACTCATTGGCCTAATCCCGGCCGATGCCGTCGTCGGCACCGCGCGAAACATCCCTATCCGAGAATTTATCGCGCCGAACCAGATCCTTGAGAACCGTCTACAACAACAATCACGCTAACGGTAAGCTACCCCAGAAACACGATTTCTACTTAAGTCGAAACTAGTCTTTAGTATTCAACAAGCCCTTCAGTTCGGCCATAAATTCGCCTATGTCGCGAAAGTGTCGGTAGACGGATGCAAACCGTACATACGCCACGGCATCCAATGTGCGAAGTGCCTCCATCACTACCGTCCCAATTTCTTCTGTCGAAATCTCCTTATCGGGTCGTTCTTGTAACGTAACTTCAACCTTATTCGCCACTGCCTCGAGAGAACTAACGCTGACTGGTCTTTTTTCACAGGCCTTCAAAAGCCCGGCGATGACCTTCTGCCGTTCAAACCGTTCCCTCGTGCCATCTTTCTTGACGACCATGTAAGGAATCTCGTCGATGCGCTCATAACTCGTAAAACGCCGACCGCAATTCACGCACTCACGACGCCGCCTGATGACCCCACCTTCTTTACCTTCTCTGGAGTCGACAACTTTATCGTCAAGATTCCCACAAAACGGACATTTCACCGGGGACCCCCTTGATTGCCAATATCGCTACACCCGATTGCTACATCATCGACCTGCTCTAAGTCGCATCAGTCATATTCTGTCTCGTTTTTTCAACGACGTCGGTAATTCCGCTCAGCTTCATACCATCCCGAGCCATCAGTACGAGACCAATCAACGTCACCGGCAAAAATGACAAAACGTGAGCAACTAATCCGGCACCGACCGCCGCTGCATCAGATGCACCGTATAAACCCGTAACTCCGAGTTGATACGCTGCATGATATCCACCGACACCTGCCGGTGTCGGCACTGCGACCCCGACTGCAATAAGTGCCACGATCACACCAGTTCCCACGACAGGTATATCAATACCAAATGCAACTGTCACTAACCACAAACTCAAAGCAATACTTGACCAAAGCGCTAAAGACCACATCACCGCAAAAGCCAACGGTATCACCTGCCGCATCACGGCAAACCCTTCAAGGAAATGCCTTGACGCCTCAATCAACGATTCAGCTAACCGCCTTGGCAGTGGCGTCACCAATAACCCAACCAATTTACCCACAAACGAGGGTCCACTCGCAGCTATGCTAGCGAAGCCAAGCAGCACAACGGCAACCCCTGCCGCGACACTAGCCCCCGTATGTATTCCAGTCATGAGCGATTCATTGGTGGCCACAAATTCGGGATCGAAAATGACAACAGACATACCGAACATCACAAGAATGGCTACG
>DTWD01000469.1 GCA_012963185.1 Acidobacteriota bacterium | reverse complement strand
TGCCGGGGCGTCTCCGCGAACAGCCTGGGGAGACCCGGACCTTCAAGGTATCTGGAACAACAACACTATTACCCCGCTGCAACGGCCGGCCGAGTTCGCGGACCAAGAATTTTTAAGCGCAGAAGAAGCAGTCGCACTTGAGCAACAGGCCATTGCGCGCGTGGCAGAACAAAATGCACCCAGTGCTGTACGTACCGAACCTCTTCCGGCTGGTGGTAACGTCGGGGCCTACAATAGCTACTGGACCGAACAGGGAACGAGAATCGTGCCGACCGGACGAACCTCACTCATCACGGATCCGCCGAACGGACGACTTCCGCAATTAACAACGGAAGCATTGGCCCGAATTACGTCCGACGAAAACCGACGGGTCTTTGATGCACGAGAGGGGCGAGCCCCTGCTCACGGCCCGGAAGACATGGGCCTCAGCGAACGGTGTCTGTGGTACCGGGGTATACCGACATTCCCGACCGGTTACAACAACAACTACCACATCGTCCAAAACCCTGACTTCGTAGTCATTCTGCAAGAGCACATCCACGACTTGAGGGTCATAACCCTAGACAACCGTCCACACCTGCCATCGAACATTCAGCAATTTGCTGGAAGTTCCCGTGGACACTGGGAAGGGGATACGCTCGTTGTCGAAACAACCAACCTTAGAAGCCCGTTCATTCGGCGCTGGAATCGCCCTGAACATTCATTGTCACGTGGGGACCTAAGTGAAATGGTCCATGTCCTCGAACGGTTCAGACGAATCGGACCCGATACACTCGACTACCAATTTACCGTCACCGACCTCGACACATGGACACGACCGTGGAGTGGCTCGCTACCATGGGCGCGCGTCGAAGGTCCGATGTTTGAATTCGCTTGCCACGAAGGCAACTACGGGATGACCAATATGTTGACTGGCTCTCGTGCGGATGAACAGGCAGTGGACCGCCGGCGCTAGTCGATCGGGACACGACCGACTCCGACGGGAGCCGTGATCAATTAACCATTGCTGACTAACCAACTTGTCTTCGTAGAGGCAGACGCACTACACACGCTGTGGCGACTGCTTGAACTACGACGCGTGACCCGTGCTTATTACTGACCCCTGGTTCTACGTCGCATCGACAATTGCCGTCCTAATCGTTGGTATTGCCAAAGGTGGACTCGGTGGTGGCATTGGCATCGTCGCCGTTCCGCTCATGTCAATGGTCATCAGTCCATTGCAAGCCGCCGCTATTCTCTTACCGCTACTCATGGCAATGGACGCGCTCGCACTTCGCGCTTATTGGCGCCAATGGAACTGGCGGTATCTTCAAGTTCTGATTCCAGCAGCGCTTGGCGGTACAGTGATCGGATTTGTTACAGCGCAATACATTTCTGTGACCGGCCTTCGCGCACTCGTGGGTATCGTTGCGTTCGCGTACGCACTGCAGTATTTCTGGCCGCGCACCAACCACCAAGTAAGCACGCCAAGCCAGCGAAGCGCAATGTTTTGGGGCGCGACGGCTGGGTTCACAAGTTTTTCGATTCACGCTGGTGGCCCACCACTCCAAGCATACTTATTGCAACAACGAATGGACCGGACAACATTTCAGGCGACAGGAGTCCTCTTCTTTTTCGTGGTCAATTGGTCCAAGGTGTTGCCATATGCGTGGCTGGGGCAGTGGAGCGCCGATACGCTGCTGACCTCGCTCGTACTGCTTCCGATTGCCCCAATCGGCGTCTCTCTCGGTCGCCGCCTACACCAACAGATCAACGATAAGGTCTTCTTTGCTGCCATACACGCGTCCCTCTTCCTTATCGGAATCAAGTTGCTCTACGACGCAATCATGAGTTCTTAACTAGAAGTCTCTGCCATAATCGAATGCATGCGACTTCTGCTTTTCGTTAGTCTCTGGCTGCTTCTAGGTTTGCTGTCTGGCACACCCACGGCACAAACCGTCACTGACCAAATTACGGAAGCCGTGCTGGCCGCACCTGAACCTCTCCGTGACGGTGCAAGAGTCATTGTCCGTGATGACGAGGGGCACCCGACGATTCTTCGGGCTGGGACGAATTCGTTAATCTGTGAACCCGACGGACCACAACCAGGCTTTGGCGTCGAGTGCTACCACCGTAGTTTCCAAGCGGTCATGGACTGGACGTACCGCCGTTTAGCGGAAGGTGCTCGAACCTACCGCGAAGCATATGCTGACGGCGGCCCAGACGCCGATATCAATGCCGGCGCGATGCAATATGCCTTAATCGGTCAGACAAAAGAGGACGCGGTCCAGACGATCTCAATCAAATTACCATATGCCACGGCCGACTCCACCGGACTTCCTATCGAAGAACGAAACAACGGACCCTGGCTAATGTGGGGTGGAACAGCGGCCGCCCACATTATGTTTTCGACAAAGCCGCCAGGTGTGCCCGACGAGTACCCCGGGCGCTGACATCGTGCACCGTTACACGAACCGCCTTGGCATGCGTCCCTACCGCTGGCTGCGATGCATCGCGGCCGCGTTCATCTGTCTACACAGCTTCAGTGGCTGCACCGACCTCTCATGGGAGGACTATATGGCGGCAGGACACGACGCCGTAGAAGAAAACCGATACCACGAAGCCGAAATCTTCTTCCTGACTGCTGCTGACCTAGCAGACTACTTTGCACAGGATGATCTCAGACGTGCTGTCACACTAAACAATCTCGGTAACTTGTTTGTTCTCGACGGTCGTTTTATTGAAGCCGAAGAACTGTTTCACAGCGCCACACTCATCATTGAATACGCCCAAGGACCAAGCCATCCTGATCTCGCAACGCAATTAGATAGCGTCGCGCGATTCTATGCACGACAAGCAATTCATTCACAAGCAGTCTCCCTGTTCGAACGTGCCGTCGGCATTCGTGAAACAGAGTTCGGTCCTGACCACCCAATAACTATTGAAAGTGTGAGTGGGCTTGCCGGAAGTTACTACCATCAAGGCTTTCACTATGAAGCAGAAACACTGTACCAACGTGTCCTCCCGATCCTCGAAGAACAACTGGAGCCGAACAATGTCAGGCTCGCCGACTTGTTCGACGAATACGCGGGCGTACTGCGGGCAACGAATCGAGAAGCGGAGGCGCTCAGGCTAGAAAGCCAATCAAAACTAATTCGTTCGCTACCGTAGAGATCAATTTACGGATTACCCGCCCCGCGCTCAAGCAACAAAGTCACGACGGACTCATACTGCTTTGCCTCAGCTTCATCCAGAACCGTTTGACCTACCAGGTCAGCAGCATTGATATCCACACCATGATCTGCAAGCAACGTTACGGCTGCCAATGTCCGAGATTCCGCTGTTCCAGAATCTGTGTACGGAACCCATGGTCGAAACCGAGAGCTTCCCCCCATCGCCAACGCAGCCATTAATGTCGTCGTACGTTCCGTTCGCGCCTCATAGACTCCGTCTGCAATGTACTCCGTCTCATGCACAAATTGCGGGTCCGCACCATGGTCAATCAATAGGCGCATAATGTCGACGCGCGCGAATCGCGCGGCAAGCCACAACGGTGTCGCCCCAACAAATGCTGCTGGGTAATGAAGATCACGTGAAGCGCGGCGTGTCGGCGTCCATGTTTCCAATGTTATGTTCGGGTTGGCGCCGTGTGCGAGGAGCGCCGCCGCCATCTCATCGTCATTACGCATCACCGCGTTATGAATCGGCGCAACACCAGCCACCGCAGCATTCGGGTCTGCGCCGTGCTTTAACAAAACGTCAACCAACTTCGTGTGCCCACCGTGTGCGGCAATCGTCGTTGCACTCATGCCCCAGGCATCGACATCATCGACATCGGCACCAGCCACAACAAGATGTTGAGCCGACAACACGTCACCGACACGAGCCGCAAACATCAGGGCAGTGTTCCCCCCGTGGGGAATATCGCGTTTGGTCCGACTGTGTGGTGGGACGGCCATCATCTGACTCCACATTGCTGATCGCCGATGCACATCAGCACCGTACTCCAGCAAAGCCTTAACTGTAGCTGAGTGGTGATTCGCCGACGCCCACATCAACGCAGTCTGTCCACGAGTTGCTGACCGATCTAGATCAGCGCCAGCATTCGCGAGCAAACGTACGACCTCCTCACTTCCCGCACGCGCCGCGATCATCACGGCAGTCTCACCGCTCAGTAATGCTAAATTTGGGTCGGCGTCGTTCTCAAGTAGCAATGCGACCATCTGAGCACTTCGATTTTCACTGGCAGCCCAAAGGGGGGTGATTCCAAGGTCGTTGGCGGTATTCACTGGCGCATTAACAGTGAGTAGCCAGCCGGCCATCTTAATGTCATCTCGGTAGCTCGCCCACAGAAGTGCCGTCGCCCCATCAGGAGAAACTGCGGCAGCATCCGCGCCAGCAGCAATGACATCACGAAGCGTCTCCAAATCACCACGCTTCGCCGAATCAACTACATCAGCGATATCGTGCTGGGCACGGGCGACGCCGCCAGAAACCAAGAGTACCAGCGCCACACCGAACGCTAGACGGTAAGAAATCTGCACCGTAATGACCCTACAGATCAGCGAGAGAATCCAATACTAACTGACCGGTACTTCCACCAACACGGTCGACTGGAAGATCCATTTTATCCATCAGCGTGACGAGTAAATTCGCAAGTGATGGTTCGTTCTCATATGACACATGCCGTCCACTTGGCAGACGTCCAGCACCGCCACCGAGCAGCAAGATCGGCAGGTTATTACCCGCGTGCCGAGTACTATTTGAAATTCCAGAGCCATACATAATGGTCATGTGATCAAGCAGATTACCGTCGCCATCAGGCGTCGCTTTAAGCTTGGCCGCATATCTGGAAAAGAGCTCCGCATGATACCGATTAATCTTTGACATATGCGCAATCAACTCCGGTACATCATTGTGATGTGACAGAGGATGATGCGCTTCGGGCACACCGATCTGTGGATAGGGCCGTGCACTCTGTTCCTTGCCAATCATGAAGGACACCACACGAGTGAGGTCTGATTGAAACGCAAGAACCTGTAAGTCCAGCATGAGATCCAAATGATCTTCAAAGACAGCCGGTGCACCTTGTGGTTGTCGAAAATCTGGCAGTTCCAGTTCGTTTTGCGCCTCTGCCATTTCAATGCGACGCTCCACATCTCGAACAGACTCCGTAAACGCGTCAAGTTTGATTTGATCCTGTGGGCCCAGTTCACGCTTCAGATTCAAGAGTTTGTCAGTGACAGCATCAAGCAAACTTTGATGTTGCCGGCGGCGAGCTTCCCGGACATTGCGGTCCGTACTCCCACTGTCACCAAAAAGTTTTTCAAACACCGCTCGCGGATTCCACTCCATGGGCAACGGCTGCGTCGGGCTTCTCCATGAAATCGTGTGCGTGTAGACACAACTCAAATTCCCGGTACAGGCACCCGCATTATTCGGCCGGTCCATCGCCACCTCAAGTGACGCAACCTGAGTCTGCTTGGCAAAGTGTCGAGCCAGCAGCTGGTCCACCGACACGTCCGCAATGATCTCGGTTTCATTACGCCCTCCACGGGTCGTGCCTGTCAGAAATGAACCAGAAGCACCGGCATGAATATAGTTCCAGTTAGCCTTCAATCCCGACACCACGATCAATTGATCACGAAACGGAGCGAGCGGCTCAAGCACAGGTGTAATCGTAAAATTGGTCCCGACATCAGGCGGCGTCCAGTATTCCATCGCCATCCCATTCGGAACGTAAAACGACTGGAATCGATGCGGTGGTCTAGCGGCAGCTCGCGCCGCTGGAACCATGGCATCAAGAAACGGTAGCGCGAGAGTCGCACCGAGTCCTCGTAGAACCGTCCGCCGAGGCAACGATTTCGTGAGCATCATCAGACCGTCTCCTGGTTCCTAAGTGTCCGCTAAACTAGTTCGCAATACCCGCCGCCGATGCTCGGCTGGTAAAAGCCGGGCTACGGATTATGCCTAGGATAATCGAAGACCACCGATAATCGGTAACTGCCGCATCCCGTACAATCTGGCGGACAGTTGGTCGGTCATAATATTCCAATCTTCGACCAAGCGCATACGCAAGTAATTTTTCAACCACCGTTCGAGGAAATCGTTCGGGATCATCCAGTAACAAAGCACGTAATCCACTTAATCCAGCAACCGTTTCGCCCGCCAGTGTCGTTCCAGTTGAATCAACAGGCCGACCCTGTTCGTCCTCAGTACGCCACCCGCCGATAACGTCAAAATTCTCCAAGGCAAATCCGAGTGGATCGATTACAGAATGACAGCTAGCACATGACGGATTCTCGCGGTGCCGGGCCAACCGTTCACGAATGCTGTCCGGTTGCGTTCCAGGGGTCGTTTCCAGCGTGGTATCAACTCCGGGCGGCGGAGGCGGAACGGTCCATCCAAAGATGTTGTCAACGAGCCACTTGCCACGCAAGACGGGTGAGGTCCGGTCAGGATATGACGTGGTTGCCAAAAGAGCGCCGGCTGACAACAATCCTCCTCGCTGGTCTGATTGATCGATCGCCACGCGCCGAAAACGACTCCCGTATACGCCCTCGATACCATAATGTCGCGCGAGCCGTTCATTGACGAAGGTATAGTCGGCATCCAGCAGCGCACGAACGCTCTGATCTTCCGTAATGGTGCTCGCAACAAAACGTTCCACCTCTTCAATAAATGCTTCAAGAAGGGTCTCGTCGTACGTTGGGTACTGACGGGGGTCCACAACAACCTCCCTAACCCGACGAAGATTGAGCCATTGGGCTGCGAAATCATTTACAAGAGCATGCGTCGCCCGTGGGTCGGCCAGCAAACGCGTCGCCTCAGCCTCTAGAGTCGCAGGATTACTCAATTCACCACGCTCGGCTACGGCGAGCAACCGCTCATCCGGAATACTGCTCCATAAAAAGAAAGACAGCCGCGAAGCAAGCTCAATGTCGCTTAACTCGTACGGGGACTGACCTGACTCGGCATCAACCGGATCGCGGTAGACGCGCAATAGGAAATCTGGATCAACAAGAATGCGTTCCAGGGCAAACTGGACCCCACTGTCAAAGCTCTGTCCATCACGATGTCCCTCATCAAAGAAGGTCAGTAACGACTCAATTTCATCCGACGTTACCGGTCGACGAAACGCACGCCTCGCCACGGTACGAATAATTTCACTCGCGCAACTTCGCTCAGCCACTGCCTCCGTACTCGGCGGTTCGCATACGTAGATGGCACGCCGACTTGGTGTATCCCGTGCATTTTCGCGCGCCGAGAATGGACCGCCGATATCCACCGCGGCCACCGCCGCATTCCCCATATAGATTTGATCGTTAGTGAGTACACGACCTCGTTGCTGCGGTTGCCACAATCCCTCTGGCTCCCATTGCTGCCGGACAAAACTCACACCAATAACATGCGGCCCAGCCGCCACGGGTACCCGCACGACCAAACCATCATCACCAGTTAACTGCATGAAGGTTTCCCACGCCGGGTCACCAGCAAACCCTGGCTCACCATCCCCCGCATAACTGGCTGCAGCCGGCACACCAGGAGCTGAACCACCAACCACAAAGCGCTCCACGAGCTCACCATCCACTCGAATATCGAGCCACTGCGCCCACCCCATCCCCATTAGGTAATCCTGATACTGGCGACGAAGCCGAACGGTCACTTCATAGTTCCCATCAACGGGGAAGTGATACGGAATCGCGATGCCACCTCGCGAACCGAGTGGAAGCGATTCGTCCTGTCTCGCATCTTGCACGATATGCAATGGCACCTCAAACGTGTCAACGCTCGCGGTGATCGGCAGTAGTCCAACCGCCTGTCGCGTCACCTGCCTCGCCACCGAAAGGTACCGCTCAAGATGCGATGTCGAAAAGCTCAACACGTCTGCAAAATTGTCAAAACTCCCATCAGCAGTCTCATCTCCAGGTAGCAGTGATTCCACATCGACATCGAGATCGAACAAATCACGGATGGCATTTCGATACTCAGTGCGGTTAAGACGGTGGACCGCACCAATACGACCTGGATATGGATCATCTGACCACGCACGATCAAGCTTGTCCTCTATCGATACCGCGACCGCGCGATACGTATCCGCATCCGGGCGAAAACGCCCAGGCGGCGGCATCGAACCAGCTCGTAATTTCTGAACAACTTTTTCCCAAATTTCGGCGTCCGCGTGCACGTTGGCCGCATCGAGTTCATCGAGTGCAAGACCCGCTGTTCGTAAGCGCGTATTGTGACAGCCGATACAGTAACGCTGTAGCATGGCATCCGGTTCCATCGCAACTACCGGCGTCACCTGACGCGCCATCACCGGCTGATTCGCGAGCTTGACCGCTCCGGTCACGGCAATCAGTACAGCGAAAAACCCGCTAACAATCGAGAGCGACGATATCTTCCTAGTCACTGTGTTAATCACTTCCTGCTAGCGTGATGTGGTCTTAACCTCCAACGCTTGTACTTCACGGCCCGGCACACACTTCAGACGTGACCAGTGCCGTAAACCTTTGTGACACGAGGCTCGTACACCTGTGAAGAACCGTCGTCATTGCGATTGGTCGCCCGTGACTCAGACTGGCGACGGTGCTCCCCGAGGAGCTATTGCCCAGCACCAGACTCACGATCTTCCGCGCGACCGGCACGCAAACTATTCTCAAGCCCGTAATTACCCTCGTGACACGCATACTCAAAAATCTGGTAGGTCGAATCACGATTCAGCGGCATCGCGACCTTCCACGGAGCCGCAAACGGTTCCGGGTCATCAATCGCGACCTCATAGTGCAGCGTATCTGCATCAACAAATGAAAACCGCTCAACAATCGTGAGCGCTTCGCTCTGTTTAATTCCACGAACGCCACGACTGGCAATGTTCGTGCCGATCGTGCCTTGATCGTTGTAGTTAGCCGTTTCAACGACTAATGTGGTGCCTTCCCAGTGCCCCCGTGGATTCCCGTTCCACAATCGGATGCTCTCTGATAATGGCGGCCTGTCATCCAGAGGAATAACCCGCGCTTCGTGAATCATTTCGTAAAAGATCACCACATACCCTGGCGTCTGCAAAATCTGATACCCCGCACCGTAGCCACCAGGAAACATACCGCCTGGGATTCCTCGGGTAATACATCGTTCCCATGGAGTGTGCTCCAACCATCCATCTGTCAGATTCACAAGGTTAGCATTCCGCGCAGCGATCGCAGACTCGCGCAGAGGCACACGACCATTCGGTGGGTCAACGACCATCGACTGGCGACGTTCGTTCCGCAAGGCATCTCCTGGTCCATCGCCCCATGGCCCTTGGGGGCCTTGTGCACGAGCATCGGGGTCTGGATTCTCAGGAGGCCGCTGCGGTTGATTGCTACCAGGAAACCAATCTGCGAGTGGTCCTAAACGCTCAATGTCAATATCATTCGGCGCTTCAAACGGCGTGGGATCAAAATTGGTCCACACTCCCTGGATATCTGGCTGCCCATAAGCAGTCATCGGAGGGGACCAACTATTCCCGGATGTTTGGGAATACCCGTGAGCCGGAATACACATCAGGGCAACTGCCAAGGTCGCACTTATCGTCAGATTAAAAACGTGTCGCTGCATCTATCAATCCTCCACCTGAAAGAAATCGCATTGTCCGCGCAAGGCCGGTCCCACGGCTACGCCGTCAGCCTAAACGCCACGGACCCTGCTAATCATGAACCCGGAACCATCTACGTGCAACACAAGCGCTCAAGGTCACGGAAAGTCAGGTCGCACATACGCGCAAATCAGCCAGGACTTGGTCGATTCCTAGACCTCTTCATCGGGTCACTTTCTAGAAGAACCAACTCACCGAGACGTAACCGGTGACACCCGAAAGACCGTACTCAGACGAAAGCGGTCGTGCGAGAGTGACATCACTCGCTCCGAATCCAAAGTACACACCGCCACTCACCGTAGTCTCATTACCAGCGGACAAAGACAGATTTGGTGACAACAACACACTACCATCGTTTGCATTCCAGAGACCAAACCCAGCCACACTCAAAAGGGGATGCACCTGATACGACCCTTGCAGCGCAACTTCGTCTCGTCCCAACACCTGATATTCTCCACGTTGAAACGGAGCTGATTGTAAAAGGGCGAGGTATTCATCGGCACCAGCCGCAGCCATGTTGTCGCGTTGATACTCAACGAGGAAAAAAAGGTCTCGGCCACGAACTTGCCAAGCCCGATCCAACCCGAAACTGCCACGAAACACCACCGTGTCTCGAATCTCACGCACGACGCCTTCACCACGTATAGCCCACGGCCCCATCGAACCGGCAACACCGACCGCGCCAGTCGTATCGCCGTACAACGTCCCGCCCCAGGCAGACCATTCCCAGTTCTTCCACACCGCAAGTCCGCGTCCGAGCGCGGTCATTTCTTCGCCAAGAGCAGTCCGCGTTGGACGAATAACGAGATCAATCTCACTCAACGGACTCGGCGACAACCGGATACGCCCAGCATCAACACCACCGCGATACAGACGGAACGGGTCCGTCGGACTGAACGGCAAGAACGGGTCGGCGGGTGTGAGAAACAGTGTGGTCCCCCAGGATACGGCCTGCCGACCCACTCGCAAGTCAACGGTTTCCATCGGCGTCCATGCAACATGGAAGCGATCGAACCGGTGCGCCCACCGGACGTGCTGCTGATCCTGCACAGTCCACTGCAGATCAAACCACTCCCCGCCACTCGGCACAGCACCAAGACCCAAACCATCCGTCGTCCCGCGACGCCGTATGTTCAACCCGTGTTCATAGGCCACTTCGACCGAGAACGGCCCGAACACCGGTTGGGCGGTGAGACGAAAACGGCTAAAATCACCAACATTGCTCTCGGTAACATCCGTTGCGCCGGAAAAAAGCGGTACCGTCTGCAGATAACCTGCGAGCCAGTCTGACTGCGCAGAGGCAACTATCGGTGTCAACGCAACACACGCCATGCCCAGCATGACCTCAGCCGCAAAGACGCGACACCAGTGAGTCACTCCTGAATCTCGTCGGACGCGATCCCACCGTCGACCATCCGCACGAGCCGGCGTGACCGCTCCATAACATGTTCATCGTGCGTCGCGAACACGAACGTAACGCCTAAATCACGATTCAACTCAGCCATCATGTCCAGCAACGCTTCACTCGAAACCGAATCAAGATTGGCGGTCGGTTCATCGGCCAAAACAAGAGCAGGCTTGCTGGCGACCGCGCGAACAACCGCGATCCGCTGTTGCTGACCACCGGATAACTTCCCGGGCCGCCGGTCCTCCAATCCTTCCATCCCTGTCCGATGGAATAATTCCTGCACACGAGCGCGCCGTTCCTCTGTATCAACACCCTGTAACAACATCGGAAATTCAGCGTTTTCAAGCGCGGTGAGAACCGGCAATAAGTTATACGCCTGAAATACAAAGCCGATTTCTTCGAGACGTAAGCGCGCCAGTTCCTGGTTAGACATTTCACTGATATCCCGTCCGGCCACACTCACCTGACCACGCGTCGGCCGGGTTAATCCGCCAATCACATTCAGCAGGGTCGTTTTCCCAGAACCGGATGGCCCAGCAAGTGCCGTGAATTCACCTCGCGCAATCGTCAGGCTGACATCACGCACTGCCGTAACCACTTCGGCCTCCTGTTCGAAGATCTTCCACACACGATTCGTGCGGACCGCAGGAATATCAATATCAGTCATCGGTCAAACTTCATGGCTTCAACGGTATTGATCGTGGCAGCGCGGATTGCCGGATAAATGGACGCGACTGCTCCAATAAATAAAATAAATGCAAACACCTGCGCCAAACGAACACCACGAAAGAGGGGGTACACATACGGATCAATAATCACCCCTGAAAATTCCATGTTGTCAGGGGCCAACGCGGATAAATC
>DTWD01000468.1 GCA_012963185.1 Acidobacteriota bacterium | reverse complement strand
CCGCTTTCTTGCCTGTCGAATTCCATAAAGACGTTGTTCCAGATTTCGACATATCGATCGCAGCTACAGTCGATTCCGCGGCATGGTGTTTCCGGACAAGGCAGATGGTCGCCTCTGTAGTAATGAATTTCTGAGCACCGACCGCAGGGGCCGGTGTTACCCATGGCCCAGAAATTGTCGGCAGCGCCCATCTCAGCGATACGGTTGGCGGGAAGAAGTTGTTGCCAGATTGAATAAGCTTCGTTGTCACGAGGTATATCAGGGTTTCCTGCGAAGATGGTGGCATAGAGCCGTTCAGGAGGCAGATGCCATATTTCGGTGAGAAGAGTCCACGCGAACGGAATCGCGTCTGTTTTAAAGTAATCACCAAATGAAAAGTTGCCGAGCATTTCAAAAAACGTGTGGTGACGCAAGGATGGGCCGACGTTGTTGAGGTCGTTGTGTTTGCCACTGACACGCATGCATTTTTGCGCGGTTGTGGCACGCTGATAATTCCGTTGCTCTGTTCCGAGGAAGAGTTCTTTGAATTGATTCATCCCGGCATTCGTAAACAACAAGGTCGGGTCGTTCGATGGGACCAATGAACTACTTGGCACGATACGGTGGCCTTGTTCTTGAAAGTAGTTGAGAAAACTTTGCCGGATATCAGCGGATGTCATGGTTCTAATTCTTGCACAGCGAGAAATTTGGATTAATCCTCGGGGCAGGTGCCGTCGGTTGAGTGAGTTTTCAGAACGCTATAAGCCAGACTTCCATCAAATCCTTGTCGAACAAGATATTGGTAGAGTTTTTGAAAATGGGCGCGGTCTCGAACACGGCCAGTGAGGCGTCGGTTGAGTGCACGGTGAATAATCAGTTGTGTGTCGACCTCTTTGTAGACTTGGGAAACAGCGTCACGAGCAATTTCCCGTGCAACACCAATGGCTTCGATGTCGAGTATGGCACGTCTTGGACCGCGATGTTTTATAAGAGCGGCCCGTCGAGCATAGATCTCTGCTGTGCGGCGGTCGTCCAGTGCTCCTTCTTTTGTGAGTCGCTGGATTGTGTGGTCCACTACCTTCGCGGTGAATCCTTTTCTGTTGAGGCGGTCGCGTAGCTGGCTCGACGTGAGCTCTCTTCTCGCTAGCAATGACAAGCCGGAAGCGTAAGGGTTTAAAGCCAGGCGTCTCACTCCTGAAAGATGCTACTCCCAGTCGCGTGAGTCTCAGGTTGTCGAATTAACTACTCTTCGCCACTGCATCGATGGAGTCGCTGCTCGCCTTGTCTGCATCGTACACAAACGTAAGCCATCCATGTTTATCTGGAAGACGACCATTAATAATGTCGAAAAAACAATGTTGAATGGTTTCGGTGACTGGGCCACGTTTTCCGGATCCAATGGTAATTTTGTCAATCGTACGAATCGGAGATATCTCGGCAGCCGTACCGGTAAAAAATACTTCATCCGCGATATACAGAGTTTCTCGGGGTACCGTTGTTTCTCGTACGGTAAAACCAAGTTGACTGGCTAGTGTGATGACAACGTCGCGCGTAATGCCCGGCAAGATTGAATCTGCAAGCGGAGGGGTGGTAATGATGTTGTCACGCACGACGAAGATATTTTGTCCACTTCCTTCACTAACAAAGCCACGAGGGTCTAACGCGATTCCTTCGCTATAACCATTAAGCGTTGCTTCCATCTTGATGAGCTGAGAGTTCGCGTAATTTGCAGTTGATTTTGACACGGAAGGAAAGCAGTTCGGAGCACCACGCCCCCATGAGCTAATTTGAACATCAACGCCATCTTCTAAGGCTTTTTCACCGAGGTAGGCTCCCCAGTGCCAGACCAAGATCGCGGCTTCGACTGGGCAACTAAAAGGATTTACTCCAAGTGAGTCGTAGCCTCGATACAAAAGAGGACGGATGTAACATGACCGGTACTGATTTGCCCGAATCGTCTCGAGGATTGCACTTTGGAACTCCTCTTGGCCGAGTTCGTGATCCATTCGGTAGATCTTGGCAGAATCAAACAAGCGCCTTATGTGTGCATCAAGACGGAAGACTGCCGCGCCTTTGTCAGTGTCATAGCAGCGTGCGCCTTCAAAGACGCCACTACCATAATGGATGACATGCGAGCCAATATGAATGTTCGCATCGGCCCAGTCGACCAGCGAACCGTTCATCCAGATTTGTCCGGTTCCAAAGCTCATGACGTATGAAATCGTGCGCAGTGAATATGTTAAGCGTGATGCCAGTCTATGAGGCGAGTGTAGGTGTTGGCAAGGACAGTGCCAAAGATGCAGCCCGAGTAGCTACTGTGTTTCGTGACAAAACGGGCAACAGTCTGTTCTTGTATGCAATGGTTTATGGCATTGCCAGCAAAATTTCCCGGGTGAAGGTGTGGAAGATCGAAGTCGTTTTTGGACGCTCGAAATCTGTAACTCTTGCGGGCCTTCGGGTGGGTTGCCAGCTCCCGTCTGTTCCTCAATGGGTGTCGGACGGTCCTGAGATCCGTATGACAGTTCAAGGTCAGCAATTAATTCTGACGCACGTTGGTAGCGAGCTGAAAGCGTTGGCGCAAGTGCGGTCATCACGATGTCGTTGATTGGCTTTGGGACACCAGGGTTTTCTAGTCTCGGCGGCCGAACAAGTTCACCGCTCATCAACTTGTCAAGATCAGTGGGTGCGGGTGTTTCGTAGGGTAGCGAACCGGTAAGCATTTCATACATCGTGATACCAAGTGAATATATGTCAGACCCAAAGACAGCTTTTCCCTCAAATTGTTCCGGAGCCATGTATGGGGGACTGCCAATAACTGTCGTACCATGAGCGGCAATTTCTAGGAATCGAGAGGTGCCAAAGTCTGCGACTTTTAGAGTTCCCGAATCGGACACAAGCACATTTGGCGGTCTTAGATCGCGATGGATCACTCCTTGTCGATGAGCGTGGTCAATAGCGCTGGCGATTTGCATGGTGTAGTTAACGACACGAGCGGTGTCGAGCGCTCCGTCATGAGAGATAATGTTTTCTAGCGTATCTCCGTTGACGTATTCCATCACGATGAAAAAAACATCATTTTCTTTTTCAGCCGTTGTAATGGAAACGATGTTTGGATGGTCAAGTGCTGCGAGTAGCCGCGGCTCCCGAAGCAGTTCGCTAAAGTTGAGGTTTTGCTTATGTGGCACTTTAATCGCTACGTCTTTGTCAATCCAGGTGTCTTTGGCAAGATAGACAGCACCGAAGCCGCCACTGCCAAGTGGGGAAAGAATTTTGTACTTTCCTAATGACTGTCCTCGAAAGAGCATACGGAGATGAAAAAGTATAGCGTGCGCGTTCTTTAGCGGGTGTAGGAATCTGACGTTCTAGAGATCTGACCACATAAAGCGAAAAACTGAGAGTGCTACGGTAGGGACCGCTTCAGCTCGTAGTGTATTCATCCCAAGAGTGATCGGGATGTAGTTGCCATTTTCTGCTAGTCGTATTTCTTCGTCGGTCCATCCGCCCTCTGGTCCAATGGCGATAGAAGCCGTTTGTGGTCTGGTGGTGGTGGCGAGTTTCTGTAGCGGCGTGGCCCTATGCCCCGGCGTGTGTCTACTGGGTTCTACAAGTAGAAACTTTTGTTCCGCATGAATCGACTGGGTTTCAAGGTACTGACTGAATTGAAAAGGTGGACTTATTACTGGTAGATGAGATCGGCCACACTGTTTGGTAGATGCAACCGCGATATCGTGCCATCTCTCGGCCAACCTGTTACTGTCTTTCCTGATTTTGAAACCTCGACTCCTGAGAGTGATCAGCGGAGTTATCACAGAGGCTCCCAGCATGGTGGCATCGCGAATGACCGCGTCGAATTTTCTTCCTGCCAGCAGTGCGATACCGATATTAATTTTTATTGTCGATTCTTTGGCCGCACAAACTGGCTTGCCAAGACTTACAGTGACTTTTTTACCCGTAACATGTTTGATAGTGGCTTCCCGCTCGTGCCCACGCCCGTCAAAGATACGGACGTTGTTGCCAGGTTGCAATCGAAGTACGCGTGTTAGATGCTGCGCTTCCTCAACCGGTAGCTGCGCTTCTT
>DTWD01000467.1 GCA_012963185.1 Acidobacteriota bacterium | reverse complement strand
CCACCGGCAGTGACAGTCGCGCCTGATCGGACTTCGATATCAGTGACGACTTTTGCGAGAACTTCGTGGCTGACAGCATCGACAGCTGTTATGGAGCCGTAGTAGAGCTCACTGCTATATTGACGTCGTTCGCTCGCTTGGTTGTCGACATTGCCTTCCGGGCCGGCTGAAGCGACAGTTGCGCCATTCTGAGTAAAGCACCCTTCGGTACCGACACCATATGCGATCCCTTTATCCGGGTTGAAAGCCGTCGGTTGATGAGCGACGCCTCCGTGCCACGTTGGGCAGGCGCGCTTCATGCGGTCGCGGTCGACACGTAATGCACGGGCTTCAGGGTTGTAGATTTGAACTTCTAGATTCGGGTCGTACTCTAGCGGCGTGCCGGTCTCTGGATTGATGCCCGCTGTCCAGTTCAGTTCGTTTACGTACTGGCCGGCCTTGATAAACGATCCGTCATTCCTGTCAACCGTGTAATAAAACCCGTTTCGAGCGTAATGAGATACGACCTTTCGTAATTGGCCGTCGATTGTGAGGTCGTGGAGCAGATGCACTCCGACTTCGTCATAGTCCCACGAGTCATTGGGGGTGTATTGAAAATGCCATCGGCGTTCACCGGTGTCGATATCGAGGGCAACAGCGGAATTGGTGTATAGATTATCTCCGGGTCTGAACTCCGGGTCATAGATGGGATACGGATTTCCGGTGCCAAAGATATAAAGTTTCTTTTCCGGATCGTAGGAGCCGGTCTGCCACACGCCGCCGCCGCCAGTTTTCCATGCGTTATGGTCGTCGGTCCACGTTTCACTGCCAGGCTGACCTGGCTCCGGCACGGTGTACCAACGCCATAGTTCTTCGCCTGTTTCCACATCGAGTGCGGCGACCCAACCACGAGTGCCACCATCTCCAGCTCCGTTCTGGACCAACACTTTCCCATCTGCGACTAGAGGCGCGGTCAGGAATCGTTCGCGGCGTCCGAATTCGGTCACGCCTGCGACCTCGACGTCCCAGATGATTTCTCCATCGTCCCGGTCAATGGCAATGACCCTTCCATCCGGAAGGTTGGAGATCACTTTATCTTCCCAGAGCGCAATTCCACGGGATCGTGACGTATTGCCTTCGTGGTCGACACCAGGGTCTGCAATCCAAACGAATTTGGCATGGTCTGGTGCGCGGGCGTCGATCTTGTAAACAGTGCCCCAGCCGTCTGAGGTGTACATATAGCCGTTGTCGACCAACGGGTTTAGTTCTGCTTCAGGTCCGTTCCGTCCGGTATCTTGCATGCCGCCGATAGCAAGAGCCCACACCATGCGTAAGTTCCCAACATTGTCACGATTTATTTGTGTCAGTCGAGAATAGCGGTTGGCTCCGTAGTCACCGTTCATGAGTAGCCAGTTTTGTGGCTCGTTACGGGCGTTCTCCAGGCGTTCCTTATTTACGGTCAGTGAGTACTGGCCGGATACGGTAATGGCCGACGCCGTAACAATGGCTGCGATACTCAGGATGCCAGTAGTTCGATAGCGAAACTCGCGCTGCATGCTGTGTTCCTCCCAAATGCGAACGGTCGCTATAGCTTATAACGGTTTTTGTGAGGTCCGCGATATACAATGCCCTCCCAGCGGGAGGATGATGTAGATGCGTGCAAGGCTGATTTATACGATTTGCGGACTTTTTTGTCTTTTGGGCATCACTCAATGTGGCGGATCACCGACTGAAACAGCGGTGGAAACGGTAGTGCCTGCGACGGAAAATTCAGATTGGCCGATGTATCGCGGTAATTTTGCTGGTACAGGACATTCGCCGCTGACTGAAATTACCCCTGGGAACGTCTCAACTTTAGTCCGTGCATGGAGTTATGACCTGACCAGAGAAATGGCAGGGCCTGATGACAGAGGTCCGAACTCCCAAGTAACGCCGATCGTTGTTGAAGGAGTGATGTACCTGCCGGCGGCTGACCGCATTGTCGCGATGGACCCGGTTAGCGGTGAAGAGGTTTGGAGACATATGGTCGACGGCGTTTCGCCGTCGCGCCGTGGCGTGGCCTATTGGCCTGGTGATGGCTCACTCGCGCCTCGTATTATCTTCGTGACGGGTGCCGATCTACGGGCACTCGATGCGTCGTCTGGAGAACCGGTTGTTGCTTTTGGAGAAGGCGGTCTGGTTGAGATTGGGGTGCCGTATAACTCGGTGCCACTGGTTTACCGGAATGTCGTGATTATTGGGGCAAACACTCCTCAAGGAGCTATTGGTGGTATTGGTAATGCGAGGGCGTACGACGCCAGAACTGGTGAACAGTTGTGGGAGTTTGACTCGGTCGCTCAACCGGGTCAGGTCGGGCACGAAACCTGGGCTGGTGACAGCTGGCAGGACCGACTCGGAGCCAACGCGTGGCCTTTCTATTTTACGGTCGACGAGGATCGAGGCTTGTTGTACTTACCGTTGGCTTCGCCGATTCCTGGCTATTACGGTGGTGACCGGGAAGGTGCGAACCTGTATGGAAATTCAGTTGTTGCGGTTCGTGCAGAAACTGGTGAGTACGTCTGGCACTTTCAGACGATCCATCACGACTTGTGGGATGCTGATCCACCGGCGCCTCCTGCCTTGTTTGATATCGAGCGCAACGGTCAGACCGTGCCAGCTCTCGGTGTGACGACGAAATCTGGTTATCTCTACATCCTTCATCGTGAAACAGGGGAGCCAGTCTATGGCGTCGAAGAACAGCCTGTTGCCGCGAGTGATGTTCCGGGCGAACAAACCTATCCCACGCAGCCGATTCCAACTCAGACGCCGCCGATGGCACGAGTAACTTTTGACGCGGCTGATCTTGTCACAATCGAGGAGACGACTGCTGAGCACGTGGAAGCTTGTCAGGCATTAGTGTCGAGCTTGGGTGAACTCGTAAATCAGGGTCCATTTACACCTTGGGTGTACCGAGAAACGGGTGGACCCATGCGAACAACGTTGAATTTTCCGGGTGGCGTCGGTGGGCCCAATTGGGGCGGTGCCGCTTATGCCCCGGAGTCCGGTTACCTGTTCGTCATGGCCATGGATGTTGGTGCCTTGGGATGGATGGTTGCTTCAGATGGCGATGCACCTGGACCGTATCGGAAGGAAACGCCGAGGCCTGCAAGTTTTGAAGTAAATCTCAACGGCACACGATTGCCTTGTCAAAAGCCTCCTTGGGGACAATTGACGGCAATTGATGGTGCAACTGGTGACATCGTTTGGAGAGTCTCTCTTGGTGTGACTGATATGTTGCCCACTGGTAAGCAAGAGACCGGACGCCCGGGACGTGCGGCGGCTATTGTGACGGCGAGTAATCTGTTGTTTATCGCGTCGACTGATGACAATCGTTTTAGAGCAATCGAAGCGACGACGGGGCGGGAGTTGTGGGTTGAGCAATTAGAGGGGCGTGGCAATGCGAACCCGATGACCTACCAAGGTAGCGATGGTCACCAGTACGTCGTTATCACGGCGACGGATCGGGTTCTCGCCTACCGATTGCCGTAGACATCGGCTCAGCCGAGTATTTGAGTGACAAGGGCGAGGAGTACGCCGCCCGCAATGACGGAGCCAAGCTGACCTGCGGTGTTCGCTCCCATAGCGTGCATCAGGACGTGATTGGTGAAATCTTCTTCTTGTGCCATTTTCTGTACAAGACGTCCACTCATCGGAAACGCGCTAATTCCGGCTGCCCCAACTAATGGATTAACTTTGCCGCGCGTTGCCATCGACAGTAGTTTTCCGAAGAAGAGTCCGGCGACCGTATCGAGAACAAAGGCTACGAGCCCAAGAAGCAAGATATAAAGCGTTTGCAGTTGGAGAAATGTCTCAGCCTGCATCAGGCTACCGATCGTCAGTCCCAGGAAGAGTGTAGAAATATTGGTAAGTTCGTTTTCAGCTGACTTTGTCAACTGCGGTACCACGCCGGACTCTTTCAACAAACTGCCTAACATGAGTGTGGCAACAAGCGGCGCTGATTCTGGAACCAACAAACCAACGAGGATCGTCACAATGATTGGAAAGGAAATCACGGCTACGCGTGAAACTGGTCTCGGTGCGTAGGGCATCCGAATGCGTCGTTCCTTTTGTGTCGTTAGCAGCCTCATGATGGGTGGTTGGATAATCGGCACGAGGCTCATGTATGAGTATGCGGTGACAGCGATTGGGGCTAATAACTCG
Organism: Acidobacteriota bacterium; assembly: GCA_012963185.1. Next base: position 12,646 of record DTWD01000467.1, on the reverse strand, counting down.
GGTGCAAGAAGCGAAGAGACGTAGATGCTTGTTGGACCATCGATCGCCCCGATGACTGCGATCGATGCGGCCTGATTCAATGGAAACCCAAGCATCGTTGCCAAGATTAACGTGGCAAAAATCCCCAGCTGGCCAGCGGCGCCGAGTAATGCGAATAGGGGCTGTGACAGTAGCGGGCGAAAGTCCATCATCGCGCCAATACCGATAAAAATAAAGAGGGGCAAGAGTTCTGTTTGAATTCCGAATTCATTCAGAATGTAGAGCATCCCTCCTTCATGATTCAAAGGCGTGTTCGGTAAATTGCCAAGAAGAACTCCAAAGCCGATTGGGAGTAACAGCGTGGGTTCGTATTCTTTGCCAATTGCAAGATAGATCAAGACGCCGCCGACGGCGAACATGAACAAAATCCCTGGTGTCAGTGAAAGCATTGTTGGTGAGTGTGACTAGGGCGCAAATGTGACTAAGGGTTGTCCCTGGACCACCCGGTCGCCATCTTTAATGTGAACAGTGGCTATCGTGCCACTACTTGGTGACCGCATAACGTTAAACATTTTCATGGCTTCAATAGTGAGTAACTCATCACCGCGTTCAACTTTTTGTCCGGGGAGAACACTGACCTTTAGAACGACTCCTGGAATCGGCGCCGTCATACCTTGAGGAGTCGTTTGACCAGATTCAGGTGTCGAAACACTGGAGAGGGGACCCGGTTCTCGACGGGGGTTTGCTGTTTTGGATTCGTTTAGTGTCGCCGTGTGTTCCGGAGGTGTCGCCGGCACAATTTTAGGCTCGGATTCAGCGGGCAGAGCTTGTCCGGATTCAATCTCAACTGAGTAGGCCGTTCCGGAGAGGCGTGCCGTGACCGGTCGTGCTTGGGGGTCGTCGATTTCGACATCGTAGACCCGCCCATCAATGGTGACGCGATAGTTTTTCATGACCGTGCTCTTTGTCGGCTAGATCGTTGGGATAATCGCCGAGTTTGATGGAGTCGCCGCCAGGCAGAACTGGTTTCCGGGACATGAATTAATCGGAGTTCTTCTGTGGCGCAGGCGACAGCGACCGCGAGGACAACGGCCCTTTGTTGCCGATCTGCTTCGGAGAGGGCTTCGTCCTTGGCTTGTTCTGCCGCTGCAAGAATCCGTTCTTCTGACTCGTCTTGTGCTGTGTTTGTTGTGGCTGAGGGGCTGAGTCGCTCTGTAAGCCACGGCGAAGTAAGGGAATACATGAGTCCTACAAGGCCCGCGAGTGCGAGGAACAGTAAAGTTGTTCCGACGCCAGCAATTTCGATGACAGTCTGTAACGCGGAGGACATTAGAGTGGAATGTTTCCGTGTTTTTTCGGCAGGGTTACCGGCTGTTTGTCCTTGAGGTAGTCGAGTGCCGCAATAACGCGAGTTCGTGTTTCACGGGGATAAATCACGTCATCGATGTGCCCTGATGAGGCGGCGACAAATGGCGAATTAAACTCCTGTTGGAATTCATCTTCCAATTGTTGACGTTTCCTCTCACGGTCTTCGGCCGGAGCCGCTTTGAGTTGCCGAGCGTACAGAATGCTTACGGCACCTTTAGCACCCATAACGGCAATTTCAGCGGTTGGCCAGGCGAGACACACGTCGGTTCGAATCATTTTGCTACTCATCACGATGTACGCGCCACCATAGGCTTTTCGTAAGACGATCGAAATCTTTGGGACCGTTGCTTCGGAGTACGCGTAGACGATCTTGGCTCCATGTCGAATGATGCCCTGATGCTCTTGGGCCGCACCAGGGAGGAATCCTGGGCAATCAACCAGCGTAACAAGTGGAATATTAAATGCATCCGAAAATCGAATAAACCGGGCGATCTTATCCGAGGCGTCAATGTCGAGCACGCCAGCAAGGTGTGATGGCTGGTTTGCGACGAATCCCGCTACCCGTCCGTCTAGTCGGGCAAAGCCAACAACGGCATTCGGAGCAAAGTCAGCATGGACTTCCAAAAATGATTTCGGGTCAGCCATCAATCTAATGGCTTCCCGTATGTCGTAGGCTTCCTCGGTCTTTGCAGGGATGAGGTTGTCAAGCGCGTCCGCGTCGTTCGGACTGGCTACGTTCTCGTCTGTGTCGGTGGTCGGGGGGTCGTCCGCATTATTCGACGGTAGATAACTAAGAAGATGTTTCGCTAGAGCTAGTGCGCCGTCTTCGTCTTCTGCAACGAAGTGCGCGACGCCCGATCGGGCTGCATGTGTCTCAGCCCCGCCAAGGGTGTCGATGTCCACCTCTTCACCTGTGACCGTGCGAATCACGTCCGGGCCGGTGATGAACATGTAACTTGTGCCCCGGGTCATGATGACAAAGTCCGTCAACCCTGGCGAATAGACCGCGCCCCCCGCGCAGGGTCCGAGCATGACACTAATTTGTGGGACGACTCCACTTGCCTGAGTGTTTCGCCAAAACAAGTCACCAAAACCAGCCAGACTCCAGACGCCTTCTTGAATTCGGGCACCGACCGAATCCAGAAGTGTCAATATCGGGAGACCAGCAGATGTTGCCGCTTCGAGGAGCCGCCCGATTTTTAATGCCTGTATTTCGGAGAATGATCCGCCCAGTACGGTGAAGTCTTGCGAACAAATAGCGACACGGCGCCCGTCGATTCGTCCGAAGCCGGTAACGATTCCGTCGCCGGGGTATCGCTGTTGGTCGAGTCCGAACGCGGAATGTCGATGCTCGATATACGGGCCTTGTTCCTCAAACGTGCCAGGGTCGAGGATTCTGGTAATACGCTCTCTGGCGGTGAATTTTCCACGAGAATGTTGCGTGTCAACCCGCTTTTGTCCGCCACCTTGCTCGATCAGTTCGCGGCGGTCAGCAAGTGAGTTGCTTTGTTGTTTCTTACTGGTCTTTTCTGGGGCTGTCACGGGAACCGGTGCCTCCTGAACAACATTGAGATCAGTTCTTTTCTTGTCGCGACTTTTTGTGAATGCACGAACGGCCGCTAGGAACGCCGCACCTGCCATAGTCGTTGTAATGGCACGTGCTTCAGACGATCGTGGCCACTTCAGAGGAAATCGTAGCAGGCTAGCGAGTGTCGGCGTCGGTGTGTCAGTCGCAGTCGTTTGTGATGCGTCAGTCGGTATCGTGACGTCGTCCTCCTGCTCATTGTTGACGTTTGACTCAGGTTCTTCTGAGGGAATTTTCGTATCGGCCATGGACCTCTAGCAGTACTCAGTTACAAATCTTAACAAATGATGGGTTGGCTAGGCCGAGCAATCGCTGCTTTAACCGCGGTGATATCTCACGGATTAGCGCCATTGCTGTTTCCAGAGAGTGGCCAGGCGTTCGGCTTCGGCGATTTGGTGTCGAAACATTTCCCGATCGAGGGTCAATTGCATCCGTTGTGCTTGGTAACGTTCTTCAGTCGTCGACAATTCAGTCGCGAGTCCGTACCACATGTAGGCCACAACATTGTCTCTGGCTACACCATGTCCATTTGCGTAGCGCTCGCCTAAGTCAAAGAGTGCATTGTTATCACCCGTGTTTGCCCGGTGTTGAAGTTCTTCAAAGTTGAGATTGGTGTTGGAGAGATGCGAATCTGGACTACATCCTTGCAGGTAGATTAAAACGAGGACGACAAGAAACACGACGGTCCGATTCTGAGAACGCATCAATCGGTAGGTCGGATGGTCGTTCTGTGATTTGCAAGCCAATAGATGTCGATTCCAAATGAAACAACAAGTAGAAAGAGGGCGGTCGCGCCAACGAAGATTGCGAGTGCCGAGGGAACAATGGGGCCAAGACAGATGAGTAGTGCGATACCCTGAACCACGCAAATTATCTTGCGGCGAAGACTTTCCGGGAGTGTTCGACCGAGCCATGGTCCGAAGAAAGCCGCGATGAGAAAGCAGTACCGAGTAACTCCGATCCCTGTGATCCACGCACCTGTTTTACCGTTGTGCCATACGAGCACAGATAGAACCAGTAAGAAGAATGCATCGAGTTCCATATCAAACCTTGCGCCGAAGGTAGTCTCGCATTGTTTATAACGCGACACACGCCCATCAACGCCATCGAGTATCAAGGCGATAGTTGACACTGCGATAACCCACCAGGCTTCAGAGGCAGTCAGTGGAACCAGTTTCGTTACCATCGCGGCAATGGGCACAATTAGGCTGGCTCGAAAAAGTGTGACGCGATTTGCATATCCGAGGCCTGGTCCGGCCAAAGTGCGTGGAATGGTTATTAATATTAGCGTTGCAACCAAAAGATAAAGACCGAGGGTATTTATGAGATAGCGAGTCTGGAATTCAAGCGACCACGACGTGGTGACCGCTGTTACAGTTACTAGTGCTAGTGCGGCGACGAGGTCGCCCATAATTTTCCACCTGTGTGAGGGTGGTTCTGGAAACGTGTCGGGTTGCGTTAACTCTGTCATCGCACTAGGGTGCCTACGATCATGCCTGCTCACCATACCGCACGCCAGTTCTGGGTCAAGAGTCCGGGGCAGTCAGAAATTCGGCGCGTCAGACTTAGTCCCAGAAATGACGGTGACGTGCTTGTCAGGACAGTATTTAGTGGGATTAGCCGCGGTACCGAGTCACTTGTATTTCGTGGAGAGGTGCCCCCTTCAATGTACGAATCTATGCGGGCCCCTTTCCAGGATGGCGAGTTTCCAGGGCCGGTTAAATATGGGTACAGCAGTGTGGGCGTTGTCGAAGAAGGTCCTTCTTCACTCATAGGGAAAGCGGTGTTCTGCTTGTACCCGCATCAGGACCTCTATTACGTCCAGGCCGAAGCAGTTCAACGCGTCCCGGAAGGTGTTCCTGCGAAACGTGCGGTGCTTGCTGCCAATATGGAGACGGCAGTAAATATTCTTTGGGATGCAAGGCCTTGCGTTGGTGATCGCGTGGTGGTCATTGGTGCTGGCGTCGTAGGCTTACTTGTAGCCACGTTGTGTCAGGATATTCCCGGTTGTGAGGTCATCGTTGTCGATCCATTGGAGACACGGAAGACGATCGCGGCGGAACTTGGTTTAGCGTGGCAGTGTGCGGTTCCGACTCTTCCTTCTGCTGATTTGGTTGTGCATTCGAGTGGGACCGTTGAAGGGTTACGAGCCTCATTAACTGTAGCTGGCGCGGAAGCCACCATTGTTGACGCGAGTTGGTATGGGACACAAGATGTGCCGTTGCCGCTTGGTGAGCGGTTTCACTCAGCTCGTCTAACGATTAAGAGTAGTCAGGTTGGCCGCCTGCCACCTGAGCGCCTTAACCGATGGACGAGAATTTCTCGACTAACGCTCGCCTTGGAGTTACTGCATGATAAGCGACTCGATGTTCTTATAAATCAGCAAAGTGCTTTCGAGGAACTGCCATCGGTAATGACCAAATTGAGTTTGGGGCCTAGTGAGACGTTGTGTCACTTGGTGCACTACGACGTGCCCTGAGCTCGAGCAAGGAGAAGCTGTTGTGTATAGCGTGAACGTCCGTGATCATTTCATGATTGCTCACAGTTTTCGTGGCGACGCTTTCGGTCCGGCTCAAAAATTACACGGTGCAACCTACGTCGTCGACGCGACGTTTAGCCGGCCAGAACTTGATAGTAGTGGCGTGGTTGTCGATATCGGACTCGCTAGTGAACAGTTAAAGCTTATTCTTGGGGATCTCAATTTTCGAAATCTCGACGAAGACCCCAACTTCGTTGGCCAAAACACAACCACTGAATTTCTCGCGCGAAACATCTTCGATCGACTTGTACGTAGTATTCATGCCGGCGGGCTCGGTGAAAGCGGTCGCGGAGTTACAGCAGTATCCGTCACGTTGTCTGAATCGCACGTTGCGTGGGGACGGTTTGAAGGTCCGGTGTGAGTGCGTTAGGGCTCCACGTTTTGGTACCTGGCCCGGTAGACCAACGCACGGGCGGCTATATTTATGATGCACGAATGGTCCAAGGTTTGCGTGAGCGTGGTTGGCATGTTGAGGTCCATAGTTTACGTGGTGATTTCCCACTTCCGAACGATGACGCATGCAGGAACCTTGTGCGGGTACTTGCGGGTATTCCGGATGGTTCACGTGTCGTTCTTGATGGTCTGACGCTTGGTGTTTGTCCGGATCCCTTATCGAAACACCGTGAACGACTCAGTCTAGTTGCTCTAATCCATCATCCTCTGTCTGACGAGACAGGGTTGTCGGCGGACAGGCGTGACCTGTTGATGCGGTACGAAAGGCAGTCACTGAGTGCCGTTGCTGGTGTTGTTGTGACGAGTCGTTTTACCGCTGACACGCTCAAGCGGTTCGGTGTGAGTTCGGAACGAGTGCGAGTCGTTACGCCCGGCGTTGATAAAGCTGGTTTTGCAGCAGGACCAGCGTCTGATGCGCCGCCGGAACTATTGGTTGTTGGTACCGTTATTCCTCGAAAGGGTCACGACGTCCTTGTGCGCGCATTAACGTCTTTGAGGCAGTACAGATGGCACTGCGTCTGTGCTGGCAGTCTTGCTCGCGATCGGTCGTATGCAGAACGAGTGGTTCGGTCGATCGAGGATAGTGAGTTAGTGGGTCGAGTCGAGTTTGTTGGTGAATGCGATTCGGCTCAGCTCGATAGCTTTTATCGGCGAGCTTCCGTGTTCGTATTGCCTTCGCATTATGAAGGTTATGGCATGGTACTAGCGGAAGCTCTTGCCCGAGGGTTACCCATTGTCAGTACGACTGGTGGTGCGATTCCAGACACCGTTCCTCTCGAAACAGGGTTGTTGGTGCCGCCAGGGAATGCAGACGCCTTGTCGACCGCAATCCGGACTTTCATTAACGGTAGTGAGGGTGCGACGATGCGTACTCGATGCGTTGAGGCAGCGCGTCGATACGCAACAACGATGCAGACGTGGGAGTCCGCAGTCAACCAGATGGAGAATGCGATAACCGAACTGACTTAGATTCGTTCTTTGGACAGAAAGCCGATGTAGGTTTTGGAGGAATAGAGGATGCAATGGGTGCGGTTTACACATGATGGGACTCTGAAATTTGGAACGCTGGATAACGACATTATTGTCGTTCAATCCGGAAGTATGTTTCAGAGTCCTGTGCCGACTCGCGAGGTGCTGGTGCCGGCTGACGTTACATTTTTGCCCCCCGTTGATCCTGGGAAGATTATTGGTCTTGCCAATAATTATCATGCCCTTATAGAAAAAGCCGGGGGCAGTGTCCCGGAAGAACCGCTGTATTTCATCAAAGTTAATACGTCGCTTCATCAAGGCGGCGTACCGATTACGCGTCCGAAGCGCTACACGGGCAAAATTATTTTTGAAGGTGAACTTGGTCTTGTTATTGGTCGGACCTGTCGTGATGTGTCCTCGGAGGACGCGTTGGCGTGTTTGTTTGGCTGTACGTGTGTAAATGACGTTACGGCAATCGGTCTTTTGAATAAGGATCCGGGTTTTCCGCAGTGGACGCGTTCTAAAGCAGCAGATACGTTTGGAGTGATCGGCCCTGTGATAGCTACTGGGCTTGATCTTACGACGTTGCGGGTAGTTACCACGCTTAATGGCACCGAGCGTCAAAATTATCCGGTAACAGATATGGTGTTTTCCCCGATTGAACTGATTAGTCAGCTGTCCCACGACATGACACTAGAAGCAGGGGATGTAATTGCTTGTGGTACGTCGGTGGGTGTTGGTTCGATGAGGCATGATGATGTGGTCACAGTGACCATCGGCGGTATTGGCTCCATTTCGAATCGATTTATTGATCCGAGCGCGCAGTCATGAACGAAGTATTCGACGGGGACTGGCTTGAGTCGAGAGAGCCAGTTGATGAGCGGTCACGACCGCCAGTAGCTCTCACGATGATTAAGCAGGCGTGGCAGCAGAATGGATGGAGTCGGATTCTTGATCTCGGCGCTGGCACGGGAGCAAATGTTCGTTATCTTTCGCCGCTTCTTCCCATACCACAGAAGTGGACACTGATAGACCATGACGAACAACTACTGACATCAGGCGCACTGCCAGAGACCGCCGGTGTCGCGACAAAGATTGTGAGGAATCTCAATTCTGGGATATCTAAGCAGATCGAATCAACTCATGCGGATCTTGTCACGGCGTCAGCACTATTAGATCTGGTTTCGGAGTCTTGGGTAAACGAGGTCGTCGATACTTGTCGGGCTAAGCGACGGGGTGTGTATTTTTCTCTAACCTATGACGGATCCATACAATGGCATGCTGCTGTTAATAATATGCAGCTTGCGGATGATCCGGATGATGCTGCTGTGCGCCAGGCTGTCAATGCTCACCAACGCCGAGACAAAGGGTTCGGTCCTGCGCTCGGTCCGATGGCTAATTTAAAAGCGGAGGCTGCATTTCGTGCCGCGGGTTATCAGGTGTGGTTATTACAAAGTCGTTGGCGGTTGGGTCCGGCGGATTCTAAATTGGTCAATATGTTGATCCGTGGCTGGGAGGCTGCTGCGGTTGAACATTCAGAGTCAGAATTACGTGATGGCGAACGGGATCGATTTCACTTGTGGGCGGAGCGTCGCCGCGAAACGGTGGCTCAGAGAGAATTTGGTCTGACAGTTGGACATCTTGATCTTGTCGCGCTTCCTGGGCCAGGATGAGACTTCCCTGGACTGTAAACGTTGCTTGCCGTTTTTCAGTGAGCGTGGGCCTGTTGGTCAGCCTTGGTTGGTGGCTTGATGGACGCGCTGTACTTGCTCAACTTGAGAACGTTGATTTCCGCTGGTTATTGATTGGTTTCGTCGTGTCGTTTGGTCAGACCGTATTGTCGGCGTGGCGGTGGCGGTACACCGCTAGGCGCTTAGGGTTGACCCTGTCATTAAGGGACGCGGTTCGGGAATACTATCTTGCAATCTTTATTAATCAGGTTTGTCCTGGTGGCATTGTCGGGGACTTGTCTCGAGCTTGGCGCCATGCGAGAACCACAGAGACTGGTCCGGCCGTTCGTGCCGTTATTCTTGAGCGTTTATCCGGTCAAATGGTAATGATCTTTGTGTCATTAGGAGCGGTCGCAGCGCTGCCCGAAGATGTAATAGGTAATGTGCCGTTTGGTTGGTTTCTCTTAGTTATATTATCACTAGTCACGGTCGTGGTGATGACTGTGATTCGCAGGCGTTCATCCGAAAATGAATCGCTAGTTGACAAGCTTCTTCACGACACACGGGTGGCTGTTTGCTCACGGGAGGCACTGCCGTCACAGTTAATTTCTTCTTGCATTATTGTCGCGAGTTACTTGGTGACGTTCATAATTGCCGCTCGAGCCATTGGGAGCTACACGCCACTTGCGACGCTTGTCCCGCTAATTCCAATTGTACTTCTGGCGATGTTGTTACCAATATCGATTGCGGGTTGGGGGGTACGTGAAGGAGTGGCTGCTCTTTTGTGGGCGGCCGCGGGTTTATCAGCGGTAGAAGGTGCTGCTATTTCTGCGGCTTACGGGCTGTTAATTTTGATTTCCAGCCTTCCGGGAGCAGTTGCGTTGCTCGTAGGGCTTCGCACGACTCAGACTACCTGAAGTAGCCTTTTCTTTATGGCTTAGAACTCTTGTTTTGTAGATTAAAATCAAAGAGCACGTCGTCGCCGAGTGTATGTATCTGGCACGGAGGACGTGGGACATCGTTGATAGCGGGGATCGGTTTTAGCGTGAATGATTGGTGGCCTGAGCCGATCAGTATAGGTGCGACGGCGACATGGAGACGGTCAACAATGCCAGCATCAAGAAAGCGAGACACGGTAATACCGCCGCCTTCAATGAGGAAGCGGTGGTATCCTCGGTTACGAAGGGCGTTTACGATATCGGTAGGATCAAGTTGGTCGGACTCCCGCGCTGGACAGTAAATGACGTTCTCAGGGCAGTCCTGCGGGGGGGCGCCGCGGTGGATCACAATGGTTGTGGCCGACTCGTCTGTGAAGATCTTATGGTCGTCCGACAATCTTTTGTTGGGGTCGATTACTACACGTGTGGGTTGTGGTCCGTCGACGTGGCGAACCGTAAGCTGAGGGTCGTCTGTGGCGACGGTTCCGGCGCCTACGATTACCGCGTCGACGAGCGCTCGAAGTCGATGCAGACGTTTGATATCAGCTGGTCCGGTGACATAGTGCGACTCTCCCTCGATCGTTGCAATGCGACCATCGACGCTCTGCCCTATTTGGGCAATGATGAGATGAGGCCTGATTCGAATTGGTAAATAAATATCGAACATTTGACTGGCTTCGGCCGATGGTAAGGAAGATGTTTTCCAGGAACCCGAGGGCAAAACTTGCAACCAGGCTTCACAGTTGTGATCATGTTTAATACAAATGGAGCTGGTCGGGTCGTTCTTTGGATCGAGGGCCTTGATTAGTTCCCAGGCTGTATGCTCGTTGATTGAGACTGTTTTTGACATAGCGCTATCGTTCATACAGTAACAACCTTAGCGTCTGAGACGGAATAATTGATGTATAACGCTGAACGCGGGCTGTTTGAGCTGAGCAAGGGACGACCGCTCTACATTACAGAGTCGTCCAGCAGTGGCGCCCTCGTCGCGCCCGTTGATGGCTTAGCCCTTGGGGTGCTTGAGGAATTACGTGGATTCGGTCCTCTTCGGTTGGTGATTACATCGTATCGCGCGCAGTCGATGGGGGTTAGTTCTAACGGAGCATCACGTGGATTTAGCTTGTCCCTAAACGGAGAGGGACCAGAGCAGATTGTTCGGCTCGCCAGTGAAAACGATATGGCTGGTTCGGGTGACCATGACGTCCGAGCTGCGAGCAATATTGAATTGGCTGGAATGATGCTTGTTCGACTGGGAAAGCTTTTGCCGGCCGTAGTGTGTGCCGATGTCGTTGGTGATACTGCAGACCTTGTTCGCAAGCGGGTTGCGACCGGGACAACATTGTCTGTGACTCCTACTGAAGTGTCAGCATGGGCCACTGACGGCCGTGTAGAAGTGACGCATGTGAGCGAGGGGCCAGTGCCATTAGCGGAAGCCGAGGATGCTCGGTTTATGGCGTTTCGTGAGGCAAATGGATTGCGGGAGCATGTTGCAGTATTGATTGGCGCACAAGATCGTTGGCCAGACCCGGTGCCAGTTCGAATTCATTCGGCATGTCTTACCGGGGATTTATTTGGAAGTCTGCGATGTGACTGTGGAGAGCAACTGAAAGGCAGCCTTCGGTTGTTTGCTGAACAGGGTGGCGGTGTATTGCTTTATATGTCTCAGGAAGGCAGGGACATTGGGCTTGCCAATAAGTTGCGGGCGTATGCACTGCAGGAGCAAGGACTTGATACCGTCGACGCGGATCAGATCCTTGGATTTGGGTCTGATGAAAGAGCATATGGTGCGGCGGTACAAATGCTTAAGACCCTGAAGATTGATCGTGTGCAGTTGCTAACGAATAACCCGGAAAAAGTAAATGCCGTGCGTGATGCCGGCATTGAGGTCGTAAGTCGCCGGCCACTTTATGGGACGCTAAATCGACATAATGTGGCCTACGTTAAAGCCAAAGTAGAGCGGTCCGGCCATTGGCTTTCAGACATGCTGGCCGGTGCACTGTCGCTAAAGTAGTGTCCGGCTTACGTCTACTTGCTACGGTCCCGTTGATTTAATCTCTCGATTGGAAAGTGATAAGCGTCTTTGATGATGTCTGCGAGGATTGCGGCGTAATGTGCTATTAGTTTCCTGCCTAGTTCTTCGGACGCGAGAGTTGCGTCACCAACAACACCGAGAGGGTTAAGGTCCCCGGCCAACCAAGCGAACGCTGCTGGTCCAGTTGGCAATATTCGTGAGCCGCGTGTTTCAAGTTCTTCTGCAATTGAGGGGAACGTATTGATAGCGTCTGTTCTGACGGATTCTTGTCGCAGGTGGAGCATCATGGCTGTTTCCACCGCGCCACCGTGGAGGCCGTGACGCCACTCGATCTCTGGTAAATCAATATCAACTGGTCGTTCAAACCGGTAGTAGTTCGCTTTGACCACTAGCAGTTCACATTCTTCTCGTAGGCGTAGTGCCGCTGATTCGATTGGCGCGCTGTTTCCTCCATGACTATTACTGATAACGAGGCGGCGAATTCCGAGGGTTGATAGACGTTCGCCGTGATTGAAGATTGTTTGCACGAGTTCATTTGGAGTCACGCTCGTGATTCCATCGTAACGGACGTGTTCCAGACTCGCGCCGACGGTTTCTATCGGTAGTGTCCACGCCGGGATGCTACGGTCGAGTCGGAGAAAGGTTTCATTAAGTATGCCGAGTCCGATATCGACATCCGTTGATAACGGCAGGTGTGGCCCGTGTTGTTCGGTTGCGGCTAACGGAAGCACGATGACAGGATCTCTAAGCGCCCTGCACCTGGCTTCGTTCGGTGCTGGTGAGTTCCAGTAACGTACGTCTGAGTCACTGATGGGCATTCGGGACCAGATCTTCTATGTAATGCGTTGAAACAGTGTGGCTTCGTAGCCAATCCATCCACGCTTCAAGCATTTGTTAAGCGCACTGCCGCCCGTCAGGTGTCCAAGGCACCGATCTAGCGATATCCAGGCCAGTAGACCGGATAGAACGGAGAGACCTCGGTCCCTCGGTCGATTGAGTTCAAGGTGCGGAGTGAGATCGGTCGTCGAACAGTGTTTGAAACCGGCCTCAAGGGCCATTTGTTTGAGCTGAGGACGTTCGATAAGGGTATGAACTTGCCATCCGCGTTTGAAT